>NZ_JBSFDD010000033.1:0-93439 GCF_053593715.1 Streptomyces sp. NPDC002125
CTCTTCGACACGGCGATGGGTCTGGATGATCCGGCGCTCGTCCCGATCCAGCTCGACCTGCCCACCCTCCGACGAACCGCCGACAACCTCCCCGAGCTCCTCCACGCCCTGGCCCCGCCGACCCGGCGACGTTCCGCCGCGGGCAAGGCCGATCCTGGTGCCCTGCGTCGCAAGCTTGATGCGCTGGACGCGGACGGGCAGCACGAGCTGCTCCAGGAGCTGGTCACCGGACTCGCCGCCGGCCTGCTCGGGTACCAGGACGCCGGGGGCCTCGATCCCGAACGTGACTTCCTGGAGCTGGGCTTCGACTCACTCATGGCGATGGAAATGCGGTCCGCGCTCAGCGAGGCGATCGGGCTGCGGCTGCCGTCGATGGTGGTCTTCGACCACAAGAGCGCTGCGGCGCTCGCCCGCTTCCTCCTGGACGAGATCTCCGTGGCCGGTCCGGCCTCCGGTGCGGCGTCCGCCGACGGTACGCCGGATGCGGGGACGGGCACGGGACGTCCGTCCGGCGCGGCAGCGGACACTCTCAGCCAGCTGTTCCGCGAGGCCCTCCAGAACGGCCCGCTCCAAAAGGCGATGACCATGCTGAACGCGGTCGCGGAGACGCGGCCAGCCTTCACCTCGGCCTCGGACATACCCGCCCTCCCGGTCCCTGTCCGGCTGATGGAAGGGCCCGCCGGTCGTACACGGCTGATCTGCCTGAGTACACCCATGGCTACCAGCGGGGTCTACCAGCACGCGCACATCGCCAACCACTTCAAGGGCGTCCGCGGGGTGGCGGGCATTCCGCTGCCGGGCTTCGTGCGTGGCGACAGCCTGCCTGCCACGAACGACGCCGCCGCCGAGGTGCTGGCGGAGGCCGCCCTGGAGGCCGCGGGTGGCGAACGGTTCGTGCTGGCCGGCTACTCGGCGGGCGGCATCCTCGCCCACGCCGCCGCGATGCATCTCGAACAGCGCGGCATGCGTCCTGCCGGCGTCGTCCTCATGGACTCCTATCTGCCCGACGTCTCCAACGCGCTGCTCGACGGCCTGCTGGAGACCATGCTGGAGATGGAGCAGACGTTCGACGGGTTCGACAGCGCCCGGCTGTCCTCCATGGGCCGCTACAGCAACATGCTCGGCTCGTTCCCTCTGGAGGGGCTGCGTGCCCCGGTGCTCTTCCTGCAATGTGCCAGGCCGTTCCCCGGTGCGGACACGGACGGGCCGGGCGACGCCTGGCAGGCCGCGCCATGGAACGCGACCCAGACGGTACGAGGAGTGGGCGCGAACCACTTCACCATGCTGGAAGAGGGCGCGCAGGACTGCGCGCGAGCGATCGAGGAGTGGCTCGGCACGCTGGACTGACATACACGTGGCCGGGGGCCGCCGGAGCGTTCCGTGCCCAGTGCTCGGGCGCTCCGGTGCTCGCTCCCTGACCGACCGACGAGTTGCCGACCGTGCGACCGATGAAGGGTGATCGAACATGAGTGTGGCCGCCGGGTCCCAGCGGGCCGTGACCAAGGGCACTGTGCCATTCGGCGAGTACCGGACCTGGTACCGCATCACCGGGGACGTGACCTCGGACAAGCCCGCGATCGTCGTGGTGCACGGCGGTCCGGGCAGTACCCACGACTACCTGCAGAACATGGCGGTGTTCGCCGACCACGGCTGGCCCGTCGTCCACTACGACCAGCTGGGCAACGGCGGTTCCACCCATCTGCCGGACCGCGGCGCGGACTTCTGGACCGTGGACCTCTTTCTCGCGGAGCTGGACAACCTGCTCGGCGAGCTGGGCCTCGCCGACAACTACGTCCTCTTCGGCCAGTCCTGGGGAGGACTCCTGGTGGCCGAGCACGCCGCCCGGAAGCCCGCCGGGCTGCGCGGGCTCGTCATCGCCAACGCGCCGGCCTCCTACCCGCTGTGGCTCCAGGAGATGGAGGTGCTGCGAGCCCAGCTGCCGCCCGGCGTCAACGAGACGCTGCTGCGCCACGAGGCGGCAGGGACCACCGGGTCCAACGAGTACTACGAGGCCATGGGCCCGTTCTACGATCGCCATGTCTGCCGGATCAAGCCGTGGCCGCGGGACTACCAGGCCTCGTTCTACGAGGTGTACAACGACCCCACGGTCTACTTCACGATGAACGGGCCGAGCGAGTTCCACGTCATCGGCACCCTGCGTGACTGGGGTGTGGAGGACCGCCTCGCCGACATCGAGGTGCCGACCCTCGTGCTCTCCGGCCGCCACGACGAGGCGACGCCCGTCACGGTGCGGCCGTACGCGGAGCTGATCCCGCAGGCGCGGTGGGAGATCTTCGAGGACTCCAGCCACCTGCCCCACCTCGAGGAGCCCGAGCGGTTCGTCGAGGTGATGCTCGGCTATCTGCGCGAGCGGCGCTGACGACAGGACGGCAGGGTACGGGGAAGGGGGGCCGCCGCTCGGCGGCCCCCCTTCCCCGTACCCCTGACTGTCGCGCCGTCAGGAGCCGAACAGCGCCGTGGCGCGGTTGGTCAGCGCCTTGCGGTCGATCTTGCGGTTGGAGTTGAGGGGGAACGCCCCGAGGTGCTCGTACCGGCGCGGGAGCATTCCGGCCGGCAGGATCTCCCGCAGGACCCGGGCCAGTACCGCCGGAGAGGTACGTGTGCCGGTGTAGAACACCACCAGTTCCGAGCCGCCCTCCGCCTGCTGCACCACCGTGAGGGCGTCCTCCACCCCGGGGCAGGAGCGTACGGCGTGGTCGACCTCGGCCAGCTCCACACGCCAGCCCTGGAGCTGGATCTGCGAGTCGAGCCGTCCGAGGTAGATCAGTTCGTCACTGCCGGGCAGCCGGCGCACCCGGTCCCCGGTGCGGTACCAACGGCGGCCGTCGCGCTCCAGGAAGCGGCCCTCGTCGTCCGTGGGGTCGAGATAGCCGACGGTCATCTGCGGTCCGGTGACGCAGAGTTCGCCCTCGTCCTCGGCAACGGACCCGTCGTCCGCGAGCAGCAGTTGGTCATGTCCCGCATGGACCGCGCCGATGGGCACCAGGCCGTTGACCCCGTGCTCGGCCGAGGCCACCGGGTCCCAACGGTGGCCGGTGATGGTGATCGTCAGCTCGGTGGGGCCGTAGATGTTCTCCAGAAGCGAGCCCGGCGCGGCCTCGTGCCAGTCGGCGGCGTCCTTGCAGTGCAACGCCTCGCCCGCGAAGAAGCTCCACCGCAGGGTGGGCAGCGAGTCCGGGGACAGCTGTCCCGTGCGGCGGACGAGGGAGATCGCGCTGGGCGTGGAGAACCACACCGTGATGCCCTCCTCGCGCAGGTGGTCGGGGAGCCGGCGGTAGCTGTGCGCGGGGATGGTGGCGACCGTGGCGCCGGCGCCCCAGGCACAGAACAGATCGAACATCGCGCAGTCGAAGTTGAGGTCGAAGGTCTGCGAGAAGACGTCCTGCGCCGTGAAGTCGTACCGCTCGTCCAGCAGCTGGAAGTAGTGGTGGGTGCTGCCGTGGCTGATGGGCACCCCCTTGGGGTTGCCGGTGGAGCCGGAGGTGAAGAGCATGTAGGCCGTGTCGTCGGCGGCGACCGTCTGCGGGGCGCTCAGCGCCGCCGCGGGGTCCACGGTGACCGGCCGCCAGCCAGTCATCGCGTCGGCGTCGGTGAGGACGGTGCCGTCCGCCGAGGCCGCGAGTACCGCGGTGCGGGGGGAGAGAGATGTGCCCGGGCCGGCGGCGTGGTGCTGGAGCCTGGACAGTGCTGCCGCGCCCTCCTCGTCCACGATGACCGCCTCGACCCCGGACAGTTCCAGCATCCGGCGGGTGCGTTCCATGGGGAAGTCGGGGTTGAGCGGCACCACGGTGGCGCCCGTGTAGAGCCCGGCGAGCAGTCCGACGTACGCCGGAACGGTCTTGCCGGCCAGGACTCCGACCGCGCGGGGCGGGGTGCCGTCGGCGCACAGGGCGCCGGCCCAGGTGAGGGCGAGGTCGTGGGCCTCGCGGTAGCTGAGTGCGAAGGCGGTGCCGATCCGCAGGGCCGTGCCGTGCGGGGATATCTCCAGGCCGCGCAGAAAGCGGTGATGGAGCGCGTGCTCGACGGTGCCGGACATACTTCCTCCTGTGGGTCGTCGTTTCCCGCAGGCCGCGCATAACCGTGATCCCGGATGCCGGCCCAGGGACAGGGGTTTCCCTGGACGCGTTAAGCGGGACAGGGGTTGGTAGCGGTTGTTCGGGTTCTTCCAGGGCGATTAGCGTCACCATCCTTGGACAGGTTCGCTGTTATAGCCGGAAGCGGAATGGGGCCCGAACACATGAGTACGTGGGACAAGGAATTCGAAGGAATCATCCGCAGCTATCTGCCGTTCCTTTCGGCGGACGAGCCGCTGGAGGAGGACGCCGGACTGCGGGATCTCGGCCTGGACTCCATGGGCACCGTGGAACTGCTCGCGGCGCTCGAGAATTCCTATGGTGTCCGCTTCGTCGACGAAGCACTGAGCATGGAGACCTTCGCGACGCCCGGAGTGCTCTGGGCCAGGACTTCGGAGCTGAAGCACGTCACGCACGGCTGACCGGAGTCGGCCGTGCGTGTGCGGCGGGGTTCGCGGGGGCTTGGCCTCAGCGGGCCCCGCCGCGGCGTTGCGGGCGCAGTGCCAGCCGCGGATCGACCGCCGTGACCTCGAAGTTGCGGGTGGCGACGGAGACACGTCCGAACAGCGCGTCCTGGCCGGCGATGAACAGCCGGCCGACACCGCGGTCGCGGAGCGCGGTCAGAGCGTCCGGCCAGTGGACCGCGCGGACGCAGCCGTCGAGTACGAGCTCGCGCACCTCGGCCCCGGTGGTCAGCAGCTTCCCGTCGTGGTCGGAGATCACCGGCAGCCGCGGATCGCTGAACTCCAGCCCCGCGAGCGCCTCCTCCTCGATGCGTGCGCGCAGCCCGGCGAAGGCCGGAGAGTGCATGGGCGGGTGCATCACGTACAGCGGCAGCCCGCCCAGGGCGCGCAGCCGCAGCTGGAGCCACTCCAGGCGGGACCGCGACAACGTCAGCATGGCGAAGTCGTCGTCTACCTGGCAGGTGATGTCGTGCCACTCGCCCATGGCATCGAGCTCGTCGCGCACGGTGCGCAGCGTCTCGGGCGGGGTCCGGGCGAAGGAGAGGGTGACCGCTTCGCGGTGCTCCGTGGCGAAGTAGTCGTCCAGCACCCGGGCGAAGCGCGCGGTCATCGTCACACCGTCGGCGAAGTCGAGCGCCCCGGAGTGGACTGCGGCCGCCTTGTTGCCGAAGCTCGGCCCCACGCATACCGTGGGCTCGCAGCCGAGGGCGGCCTCGGCCCACTGGGCCAGTGCCAGACTGTTGACGAGAAAGGCGACCTGGGCGTATTCCGAGTAGTCGCCCTCCGTGTCGCGATAACGGTCGATGAGGGAGTAGCCGAGCCGTTCGTCGGCGGCGGCCACCAGCTTCCGGGCCTGCGGGTTGATCACCATGAATCGGGCCACGTCCTCGAACCGGGTGGGTCCCATCCCCGGGAAGACCACGGCATGGCCCGTGCGAGTCTCCTTGTCCATGGCGACAGTGTTGGCGTTGCGGGCGAGGGCACAGCACCCCTAGCCGCCCCTAAGGGCCGTCCCGGAATCCCTGGCGGGCGGACGACGACAGCTCTACGGCACCTCGCCGGCTTGTCGGAACACCCTCATACGTCCCGTTTGCGGACGTCCCTCCGCCGTGCGATGCACCGTATCCGTCGCCGCGCGCCGATCCACCGGAGAATACGGGGCAGCCCTTGAGTCGCAGGCCGGCAGGCCTCTTCCGTGTGCCCCGCCGTTCAGGAGGCCGCCCCTTCGAGCACCAGAACCGCGTTGTGTCCGCCGAACCCGAATGTCGTGGACATTCCGACGGCGCGCCGTCCCGGCGCGATGGTGAGCGGCACGGCGTCCAGGACGTGCCGCAGCACCCCGAGCGAGGCGTCGGGATGCCGCAGTCCCACGGTGGGTGGCGCGACCCTCGCGTTGAGAGCCATCAGCGTGACGATCGCCTCGACCGCGCCTGCCGCTCCCATCAGATGGCCGGTGGCGGATTTGGTGGAGGACATGGGAAGGGCGTCCAGGGCGCCGGCGAGCACACCGCGCATCGCGGCGATCTCCAGGCGGTCGTCGCGCGCGCTGCCGGTGGCGTGCGCGTTGAGGTAGCTCAGCGCGTCAGGGGTGACGCCCGCGTCGTCGAGGGCCTGCCTGACGGCGTCCATGGCGGCCACCCCGTCCTCGGCGGGGGAGAGCTCATGGAACGCGTCGCAACTGGAGCCGTAGCCCAGAATCTCCCCGAGGACGGGCCGGCCACGCCGTTCGGCGCTCTCCGCGGACTCCAGGACCAGCACGCCGGCGCCCTCACCCATCAGGAAGCCGTCGCGTTCCTCGTCGAACGGGACGGAGATCCCGGTGGGGGACATGATTCCGGCGTTCAGATAGGCAGCGCGCATGAAGTTGGTCAGCGGCGCCTCCGCGCCGCCCACCACCGCCGCGTCCGCAGCGCCGCTGCGGATGGCCCGAACGCCCAGGCCGATGGCCTGAGTTCCTGAGGCGCAGCCTGCCGTGACGCAGTACGTCTCACCCCGCAGCCGGTGGCGGACGGCGATCTGGACAGCGGCCGATTGAGGAGCCATCATCGGCACGGCATGCCGTGAGACCGCATCCGTCCCGTTGCGCCGCATCGTGGTCAGCTGCTCCTCGAAGGTCAGTACCCCACCGGCGACGGAGCCGATGACACACATGACGCGTTCCGGAGTGTGGGGCAGGCCGTCGGACCAGCCGGCCTGCCGGATCGCCTCCTCGGCGGCGACGAGTGCGAGCTGGCTGAAGCGGTCGGTGGCATGGATCCCCTTGCGGCTCAGGACCGCGTGCGGATCGAACGTCTGACAGTGGCCCTCACCGTCGGTCAGTCCGGACTCTCCGTTCACCACCCGGTTGTGGAGGGCCGCCACGCCTTCGCCCAGCGGAGTGACCGCACCGGTTCCGGTGACCATGACACGGCGCCGGGGCGGCGGCGGATGGCGGTCTTCGGTTTTCACTTGTCCTCCGGGAATTTGTGCGATGCAATTGCACGGGTGGGAATTCTCTATGACGGCGGTGGTGTCATCTCTGGCCCATCACACATACCCTTCGATTCCTGAAGCCCGGCCATGAGCCTGGGGCTCCTGGCCTGCGAGCATGGTTCGCGTCCGGAGTTCCGGAAGCGCGACGGCCTTGCAACCGCCCTGTAGAACAGTGTTACCAAGGCATTACGGGCTCACCTATCGCGAGGCGAGAATAGGGGGGTGTCACGGGAGTTCAGGGGTGGTCGATTCTGGCCACTTCGAAACGGCCGGGGGCATACTCGTGGCGTCAGCGCGCGGCTTCCGTCGCAACGGTCAACGCCCGAGAGGAAATCCGACTGCCATGACCGCAGCACCGGCGCAATCCACTGTCTGGGCCCGGCGGTACCACCCGGCCCCGGACGCTGCTGTCCGACTGGTCTGCTTTCCGCACGCCGGTGGGTCCGCCACGTTCTACCTCCCGGTCGCCCGTGCCCTGAGCCCGGCCGTGGACGTCCTGGCGGTGCAGTACCCGGGCCGTCAGGACCGCTACACGGAACCGCCGGTGGACTCCATCCACGCGCTCGCGGACGTGGTGACGGACGAACTGCTGGGAGGCTGGGCCGACAGGCCGCTCGTCCTGTTCGGCCACAGCATGGGGGCCATGGTCGCCTACGAGGTGGCCAACCGGCTCCAGGAGCGCGGCGCTCCCGCTGCGGGCCTGTTCGCCTCCGGCCGTCGCGCGCCGTCCACCTATCGCGACGAGAACGTCCACGCCGCCGACGACGAGGGCATCGTCGCGGAGATGAAGCGCATGCAGGGCACGGACGAACAGGTCTTCGCGGACGAGGAGGTCCTGCGGATGATCCTTCCCGCCGTGCGCAGCGACTACCGGGCGGTGGAGACCTACCAGCACCGGCCGGGGCCCCCGCTGGAGTGCCCGGTCACCGTGCTCGTCGGCGGGGAGGATCCGCAGGTGACGCCGGAGGAGGCACAGGCCTGGGAGCGTCACACCGATGCTTCGTTCCGGCTCCGCACCTACCCCGGCGGCCACTTCTACATCGTCGCCCAGGCCCCCGAAGTCCTCCGGGAGATAGGTGGGTTCACCGACACCGTGAAGCCCACGGGCGGAGGCGCCGCGCTCCCGCTCCGCTGAGCGGACGGACGCGGTGAACGACGTACGGCGCTGCCCTCCGTGCGTCCGGAGGCGGCCCGGAAGGCGAGCTCAACGGTCCGAAGAGCGTGACACCGAGATTCTGGAGGCCCTCATGGGCGCCGAGAAAAGTGTTCCGAACACTCAGTCCGGCCCGCGCGGAACGGCGTCCCTGTCGACCGCCGCCGCAGCCCGCCGCTCCCTCCGGTCTGCTGTGCGCGGCGGGACGGCGGCCGGATCGACCGCGGCCGCCGGGAGGGCTTCCCGGCCGGTGCCGCATCCGCTGTTCGACGATGCGCCGGCACACGTACCCCGCGCGCCGGAGCCCGCGTTCGCCGACCTTCCCGAACTGTCGACCCTGCCGATGGTTCTCGGCTTCGGGTTCTGGGTCCCCGGAGCCGGCGGCGTCGACCGCCGGGCGCCGTCGCCCACCCGGCAGGGCGAAGGGCGCCCGCTGCCCGGTGTCCAGTCCTCCACCTGAGATGCCCGCTGCGGCCGGGTGACCGCACGGGGCCTTCGTCCGACGGATCGCTGACCATGTTCGTGTGGTGAGCGATCCGTCGGCATGCGCCGTGGCCGGCCCGGACGGCGACGGCGGAGCGGAACCGTCCCGGTGCGCCGCCGTCCGTGACGCCATGTGCGTACGGGGGGCCTGATTCGCGAGGGCCTGGGCGGCGTGCTGCCGGCCGTACGGCCTCCACCAGGCAGCCACCCGCGCCACCATCTGCCGTACGAAACGACACCGGCCCCGTCCGCACACAGCGAACGGGACCTGAGGTTGAGCACGTGCGGCGGCGGGTTCAGCCCTGGGCCCGGCCGCCCTCCATCGCACTGCGCCGGTCGGCCAGGCGCGTGGGCAGATTGCTTCTCCGGGTCACCCCGAGCTTGCGGTAGATGCGGGTCAGATGCTGCTCGACCGTGCTCACCGTGATGAACAGCTGCCCGCTGATCTCCCGGTTGGTGAGGCCGCGCGCGGCCAGGGTGGCCACCCTGGCCTCCGCCTCGCTCAGCTGCTCGTGGACCGACGAGGTCGCCGCCCTCGGGCCCGGCACCGTCGGGTCCGGCTCAGGGCTCTCCCGCTCCGCCGGCTCCTCGCCCCCGGTGCGGCAGATCCGGGCTTCCTGCGACGCCCGGCGGGCGGTGGAACGCGCCTGTTCG
This sequence comes from Streptomyces sp. NPDC002125, assembly GCF_053593715.1. NCBI lineage: Bacteria > Bacillati > Actinomycetota > Actinomycetes > Kitasatosporales > Streptomycetaceae > Streptomyces > Streptomyces sp. NPDC002125. Next base: position 9,321 of record NZ_JBSFDD010000033.1, read on the forward strand.
TTCTGACCGGACCGCTGCAGCGCACGGCTCATCGCCGCGAGAGCACGTGACAGTTCGAGCCGGTCCTCGGATCGTTCCAGAAGGTCGATGGCGCGTTCCAGCAGACCCTGGCGCCGGCTCGGATCGCTGCACGACGCCAGCAGCCGCAGGGCGACCCCCTTCGCGCGGACGTCCAGGCGGGGGTGTTCCAGCTCCTCGGTGACCAGCTGATGGGCCAGGACCGTGCGGCCGAGCCGCATATTGGCCAGGGCGAGGTCGCCCCGCCACGGGAAGAGCGCGGGGAAGTCCAGACCCAGGCGCTCGGAGAGACCCCCGGCGGCCCGGAAGTCGCTGATGGCGGACAACGCCCGGTCGGTGGCCAGGAAGTGGTGGCCGCGCGCCCGCAGATAGTGCGCCCCCCAGACGGTGCTGAACATGGTCTCCGGCACCACCTGACGCAGGTGCTGCGCCGCCGCGTCGTGGTTGTCGAGCGCCGTGTCGACCATCATCAGGATGCTCAGCGGATAGCCGATGAACACGCCCCAGGCGGATGCGGGAAGACGTTCGTAGCCGGTGATGGCGAGCTTCGCCGCGGCGGCGAGATCGCCCTGCCGCAGCGCGATCGCGGCGCGGAGGCACTCCAGGACGGCGAGCCAGGTGGGGGCCAGTCGGCGAGCGGCTTCATCGCGGAGGACGTCGCACCAGCTCACGGCCGATTCGGTCTCGCCGTCGTGCAGCAGGGCGAGGATCGCCGCGACGACCGTTTCGAGTGAGACGTCGTCGAGTGCGCAGTTCTCCAGCACACGACGGGCTTTGGCGGCGGCGTGGTCCACGCCGGTGCGGGTGGACACTGCGGCGAGATCCCATACGGCATGCGCACAGCTGGAGGACCCACCGCCGGTCGGCTCCGCGCTGTGCTCGGGTCTGGTGGCGGGGCGGCGCCACTCCTCCACCGCCGGTCCGTAGACCCAGCGTTCGGCCAGTCTGAGGCAGGCGATCGTGCTGTCGTCGACGGCTCCACCGGAGGCCTCGAGCACTTTCAGCCCCAGCGCGGCGGTCTCGGTCTCGCCCTGCCACAGCGCGTGCCGGACCAGGGTGGCGGTGTCCCGGCGGTTGAGTGTCTCCATGTCGAGACCCTCCGGAAGCAGATCCAGGTGCAGGGCGGAGACCGCCGGGCTGGTCCGCCAGGAGGCGTGGACCAGGGCGAGCCGCGTGTCGTGCTCGGTGCCCGGCGTACAGGCGTTCATCACCAGTTCCAGGTAGCGCACGGCGGTGCAGGAGTCGTCGTGGGCGAGCGCCTGTTCCGCTGCCGCCCGCAGGACTCCCGTGGCCCAGCTCTCCACCACGATGCCGGCCTCGGCGAGGTGCCGTGCGACCGGACGGGGGCCGATGCCCTGCTGGTGCAGGAGCTTGGCCGCCTGGAGATGCAGACGGGTGCGCTCTGTGGTGGAGAGGCTGTTGAGCAGCGTCTTGGCGACGGCCGGATGCCGGAACCGGTAGTTCCCCGGCGTCGGACCGGCGGTGAGGAGCGCCTCCGCGACCAGCGTGTGCAGCACCTGTTCCGTGGTGTCCATGCTGAGTCCGCTGAGCCGGCTCAGCGGACCAGCTGATCCTTCGTCACCGAGCACGGCCAACGCTTCGGCGACTTCGAGGAGTTGAGGATTCCAACGGTAGAGACAGGCCAGCACCGCCTGCTGATAGTGGCTGCCGACCGTCGCCAGCCCGGCCGGTCCCCAACGGCCGGGGGACTCGGCGCCCGCCGTGCGCTGGTCCTCCAGCAGCGCGTCCACCAGCTTGGGATTGCCGCCGGTCAGTTCGTAGTAGGCCGCGACCAGTCCGGGGTCCGGCTGTTCCCCGGTGCGCTGTGTGATCAGTTCGGCGATGCCGTGCTCGGAGAGCGGCACCAGCCGGATCAGGCCGTGCGGGAGCCGGGTGACCTCCGCGTAGAAGCGCGGCAGGGTGGGCTGGGCCCAGTCCCACTTGCTCAGCACGATCATGATCCGTGCCGACTCCATGCGACGGCTCAGGTAGAGCAGCAGCTGGAGGGAGAACGCGTCGGCGAACTGCACGTCGTCGACACCGATGACCAACGGGCGCTCCCGGGACAGCTGCAGAAGCTCGGCGCAGGTGTCCCGCACGGCTCGCGCACCGGATCCGGATAAGGACTCCAGATCCGGGCTACCGGGTGGAGCGGCGACCACGGCCGGGCTGAGCAACGCCGTGACATGCTCGGTGGTCTCGGCGGGAAGCCCCCGGGAGTGGAACAACTGGTCGACGACATCGGCCTGGAGCGACTGGAGCCCGCGTGCGGCGGTCGCGGTCAGACAGAGCGCGCCCATGCGGTCCGCGCGCGCCGCGAACTCCTGCAGGAGTTCGGCCTTACCACTCGTCAGTCCGCCGTTGACGATGAGCAGACGCCCCCTCCCCTCCGCGGTATCCGTGAGCTGGTCGCCGAGATGGCGCAGTGCGTCGACGTACTCAAGAAGCATCGGTGGTACCCCCGTTCCACACCCGAGCCCTGATAAACCGCCACGGGCTGCCGCCTATTGCCTACACACCATTGACTGGAATGGTTCGCATACGAGGTTCTGTGGTCCGCGCACAAGGACGGTCCGTCAGATGGAGTAACGGCCCCCCCAGGCACTCAGCGGCCGACGATAGCACCCCATTCGGCGCGGCTGTACGACGCCAAAGTGAAGGCCGGATTACGTTTGATGGCCACCCGGACCCAATCGGATCCCTCGCGCCGAGAGCCTGTCGCGCTCGCGGAATGTCCGAGCCCACCGGGGGTCTGCGACGGCCTGCGGTGATCAGCCGGGCCACGGCGGGCTGGTCCTCGGGGCGGTCCCGGGGAGTGGCGTTCCCGGCCGGATGCCCGGGTGCTGCTCCATGGTGCGTATACGGCCTGCCACGCCAGGTCAGGCACGAAGCGGGCATGTGTGCGGGCACGTCGCGCTCGTCCTCCGCGTGCAGGGAAAGGCGCCCTGCCGCGCTTGCCACGAGCAGCCCGTTCCCCGCCGGCCCAGGTCGCTGCCAGGCATCTCCCGGCCATGGGCGGCAGCCCCTCGCGGCGCGGCCAGGACCGGGTATGAATGGCCGAATCTCAGGCGTTGGCCGAAAGTGCCCGGGTGTAAGTAATTGGATTCGCGGCGGAATTGCTCGAATCGGGCGCCGACTGCCAGCCAATTTTCGCTCGTTTCAAGCCGACGGGCATGTCGCAGCAATGGCGCATACGAGGTACGGGCACTTTGAGGAGGCCCTGCGCCGCGGCGGTACGGGAACTCGCGGGTACGGCCGGCAGGCATTCGAGGAACGCTGTCCTACCGCGGGCCTAGGGGGCCCTAGGGGTGTTGGGGCGTGAGTGCGGACGAGACGATCGCCGTACCGTTTTCATCAGGAAGGTACAACCGATGACGACCGAGCCTGCCCTCGCAGGACGCAAAGAATGGCTGGCGCTCGCAGTCCTGGCACTGCCGCTGCTGCTGGTGTCGATGGACATCTCCATCCTCTTCTTCGCCGTGCCGGCGATCAGCGCCGACCTGTCGCCCAGCGGTACGCAGCTGCTGTGGGTCTTCGACATCTACGCCTTCGTCCTGGCCGGGCTCCTCGTCACGATGGGGTCGGTCGGCGACCGGATGGGCCGGCGCAAGCTGCTCATGACCGGCACGGTCTTCTTCGGTGGTGCCTCGCTGATCGCCGCCTACGCCTCCAGCGCCGGCATGCTGATCGGCGCCCGCGCCCTCCTCGGCGTCGGTGGCGCCTGCCTGCTCCCGTCCACGCTCTCGCTGATCCGCAGCATCTTCACCGACGCGACGCAGCGGGCGAAGGCCCTCGGGGTCTGGTCGGCCGTCCTGATCTCCGGTGTCTCCCTCGGCCCGGTGCTCTCCGGGGTGATGCTGGAGTTCTTCTGGTGGGGCTCGGTGTTCCTCATCAACGCCCCGGTGATGGTGCTGCTCCTGCTCCTGGCGCCCCGGCTGCTGCCGGAGTTCAAGGACCCGCGGCCCGGGCCGTTCGACGCGCTCAGCTGTGTGCTGTCGCTCGGCGCGATCCTCCCGGTCATCTACGGGATCAAGGAGCTCGGGGCGGACGGCTTCGAGGTCGTGCCGGTGGTGGCGATCGCCGTCGGCCTGGTCGTCGCCTTCCTCTTCGTCCTGCGCCAACGCACGGCCGCCGCACCGCTGCTGGACCTGGCGCTGCTCCGGACCCGCGCCTTCCGCGGCGGAGTGGTCTTCGCGATGATCGCCTCCTGGGTGATGATCGGCTTCGCGATCTTCACCACGCAGTATCTGCAGTCGGTCCAGGGGATGTCGGCGCTGGAGGCCTCTCTGTGGAGCCTCACCCCCTCGGTCGGGATCTTCCTCGCCACCGGAGTGTCCACCGGCCTGGCGCAGCGAGTGGACCACGCGTTCATCGTGGGTGGAGCGTTCGTCCTCACCGCCGCCGGTCTGCTCTTCCTCACCCAGGTCCGCGCGGACTCCCCGCTGTGGATGGTGCTGGTCGGCGCGGGCGGGCTGTCCGCCGGTGTCGCCGCCACGATGCCCCTGCTCACCGGCATGGTGGTGGGCTCCGCTCCGCCGGAGAAGGCGGGCATCGCCTCCGCCACGCTCCAGACCGGCCAGGAGCTGGGCGGCGCGGTGGGTCTGGCCACTCTCGGCACACTCGGCAGCGCGGTGTACAGCAGCAATCTGGACGGTTCGGTGCCCGACGGGCTGCCTGCCGAGGCGCTGGACGCGGCGAGGGAGACCCTCGCGGCGGCGGTCCTGGTCGCCGGTGAACTCCCCGACGACGTGGGCGGTGCGCTGCTCACCGCGGCGCGCGAGTCCTTCACCGACGGCCTGAACGCGGCGGCACTGGCCGGCTCGGGTGTCCTGCTGCTCGCCGCCCTGCTGGTCGTGCTGCTGCTGAGGGGCGCCGCAGGACCTGCCACGGCGACACCGTCCGGGGCCGCGGACGAGCAGGACGGGTCTGCCGCTGCTCCCGATGCCGTGAACCCCGTGGCAACGAAGAGCTGAGACAAGAAGCAGGTGTCATGGGCCGCTGCCCCACCATGTGTGGGGCAGCGGCCGTTTTCTTGTGCGCGTCATTCGAAGCGCCATCGAATCGGTCGGTGGGGACCCGGTGGAGACGGCGGTTCGGAGATCGCCCATTCGACTGAATGTCAGCATCCATTGTCGCGAGGAGTGACGAATACGCTGTCCCGCCTTTATCCGAGGCGAGTTGGCGCGGCACCGGACGTCCATTGATCCGGGAAATGAACGCCGAGTTCGGTAATCGGTGAAGGTCGGGGCTGTTCAGCGTGGAACCACCCAGCCCGGTGCCCAGGTCCCGGCGGCGCCATGGCCGGCCGCCGTGGCGGCGAGGTGGGCGCGGAGGGTGGTCAGCGCCGGGTGGGGGTTGTCGCGGTGCCAGAGGAGCGAGTGCGGGTAGACGGGCGTCGGGTCGGTCACCGGAATGCGGCGCAGACCGTGGCCGTCGGGCCAGATGAGGCGGCTGTGCTCGCCCATGAAGGTGGCCAGGGCCGGGGTGTCGGCGATCGTGTCGAGGAGCGCGTCCGAGCCGAAGTTGGGGCCGGTCACCTCGATGGTGAGGCCGAACTCGGCGACGAGGTCGTCGTAGTAGGCGCCCCATTCGGTACCGGGGGCGACGCCGGGCATCCAGATCCGGTGCCCCGTGAGCTGGGCGACGGTCACCGACCGGGCGGCGGACAGCACGTGGGCGGGACCGGTGAGGAGCTGGAGCGGCTCGTCGAGCACCCGGACGGACTCGATGTCCTCGGGAAGGGGCAGGCCGGGCGCGGCGACGGCGCGGAAGGACGCGTCGATCGTGCCGGAGCGAATGGCGGTGACCGCGGTCTCGAAGCCGAGCAGCATCATCACGTCGAGGTCGATCTCGGGGTGGGCGCGGTGGAAGCCGCGCATCAGGCTCGACTGCGCGCTGCGTGAGGCGAGCACGTCGACGCGCAGCGGACGGTGGCCGGGGCGCACGGACGCGCCCGCACGCTCGGCGACGCGGAGCAGCTCGCGTGCGTGGGGCAGGAACGCCTGCCCGTCGATGGTGAGCTCGACACCGCGCGGGGCGCGGGTGAACAAGCGCACGCCGAGGGCGCGCTCCAGCGTGGCGATGCGCTTGGAGACGGCCTGCTGGGTGATCGACAGGTCGGCGGCGGCCTTCTGGAACTGGCCCGCTTCCGCGACGGCGGCGAAGGTGCGTACTGCTTCGAGATCCACGCCGACCCACCTTAGTGAACAACTGGTGGTTGTGGATTGCTGGCGCACCGGTTGTTTGACCTGCCATTGCTCTGCCCGCTTAACTCTCTTCGGTCAACGTCGGCTTGTCCGGGTGTGACCCCGAGGGGAGTGCTGACCATGGTGGGCAGGAGACGGCTGGGCCGGCGGTTCGGCTGGCTGTGGGCGTCGTACGCGATGAGCGCGTACGGGTCCGGGCTGGGGTTCGGCGCGTTGCCACTGATCGCCGTGCTGGTGCTGCATGCCGGACCCGCCGAGGTGTCCGGGCTGTCCGCGGTGGGCCCTGCGGTGGGTGCGCTGATCGCGGTGCCCCTCGCGCCGTGGGTGGAGTTCCGGCGCAAGCGCCCGGTCATGATCACGATGGACCTGGCCCGGTTCGCGGCCATGGCGACGATCCCCGTGGCCTACGCCTTCGGACGGCTCGGTTTCGTCCAGCTGCTGGTGGTCTCGGCCGTGGTCGCCGCAGCCAGGATCGCGTTCAACGCGGCCAGTGGCGCCTACCTCAAGGCCCTCGTCCGACCGGACGACCTGCTCGTCGCCAACGCGCGGTTCGAGTCCACGAACTGGAGCTCCATCGCGGTGGGGCCACCGCTGGGCGGGGCGGCGACCGGCCTGTTCGGGCCGGTCACCACCGTGGTGGCCGACGCGCTCAGCTACCTGCTCTCCGCGCTGGGCATCACCGCGATCCGGGGCCAGGAACCGGCGCCGCGAACGACCGGCAGGAGCCCGGCCCGGGCGGGTGCGCTGCTCGACGGCTGGCGTCACATCATGGGCCACCCCGGTCTGCGGCCCCTCTACCTCAACCAGATGCTCGTCGCCGGTCTGATCATGGCCACCGAGCCGCTGCTGGCCGTGCTCCTGCTTCGCCAGTTCGGTTTCCCACCCTGGCAGTACGGCCTCGCCTTCGCCGCCCCCTGCCTCGGCGGACTCATCGGCTCGCGGCTGGCCCGCCGAGTCGTGGCCCGCTTCGGCCGGCACCGGGTCTTCCGGACCGTCGGCACCCTGCGTGCCGTCTGGCTGATCGGCCTGGCCTTCGTCGGTCCCGGCGTCATCGGCCTCGTCACCGTGATGGCCGTCCAGCTGGCGATCATCATCAGCATGAGCCTGTACGGCCCGGTGCTCGCCACCTACCGGCTCGAACACACCCCCGGGCATCTTGTCGCCCGCACCCTGACGGCTTGGTCGATCGGCCAGCAGGCGTCCATCGCCGTCCTCACCGCGCTCGCCGGTCTGCTCGCCGACGTCACCGGCCCACGCACCGCTCTCACGGTCGCGGGACTGCTCATCCTGGCCAGCCCGCTCCTGCTTCCCCGGCAGGACCGGACGTCACAGCACGAGCCGGAACTGTCCCGCGGCCACTCATGAGGCACCCTGTGGACCGTTCGAGCTGATCCGCCTGCGAGATGCCGTCGGGCCGTGCGGACATAGGGTGCCTCACCGAGCCCCATGATCGGAGCCGTCACGATCTTGTTCAGCTCGTCGAATGTCCTGGCGCAGGCCGCGAGCACCGGCGTACGGCTCGACCAGGTCTCCTTCCGTTACGGCGAGGGGCCACGGGTGCTCGACGGCATCACCCTCGACATCCCCTCCGGTCAACGTGTGGCCGTCGTCGGCGTGTCCGGGGCGGGCAAGACCACGCTCGCCGACGTGGTCGCAGGCACCCACCTGCCCGAGGCCGGGAGGGTGACCCGCCCAGACCGACGCTCAGGCGCGGCAACCGGCCCTCGCCCGCCTGCTGCTCGCCGACGCCGATCCGGCTCCCGGCGATTTCGTGCGATTGACAGGGGCATGACTTTTGCCTAGTTTCCTCAGCGGCTGCGGTGTCACACCGGACCCCGCCCCGGGAGGATGCATATGGCCGCATCGTTCGTCACTCATCGCGCGCTCGACGGCGGGACGTACCACCTGGAGGGCGGCATCGATCTCCAGGCCCCGTGCACTTCGGCCGTCGAAGTGGTCGCCGGCGGCAGGCTGGTCGAGTTCACCGCCGGGCCCGCCTCCCTGGGGGACGATGTCGCCGCCTCCCTGGGCATCGAGTCACCCGAATCCGAGCTCACCTTCCAGAAGGGCACTCTGCGCATCTTCCGGTCGGTCGAGCGCGAGCCGCGCTCCGGGCTCGTGGAGCGGCCGGTGCTCGTCGTGTGGCGCGGCGAGCGCCACTCACTGGTGACGCGGCTGTACGGCCTGGACGTGGCGGCGGTGCTCGGGCTGCTCCGGTCGGTCCGTATCGCGGAGAGCGAGTACGGGCTCACCCTCCAGCCGGACGCCTCGGCCGGAAGCGCCTTCGCGCGGCCCGCGACGGTGATCAAGGAGGTGCCCGGCCTCGGGCTGCTGGAACTGTCCCGGCGCACGAAGGAACACACCGCCCAGTTACCGCCCTGGAAGGGGGTGGCGGTCGCGTCCGGAGAGCTCTTCCGCGACACGCTCTCCGACGGCAGTCCCTTCTTCGTGCTCTCCTCGACCGAGATCTGGGCCACGCTGGTGCCGCTCGCGTCGACTCCTGTCGAGCGGGTGCCCGAGCTCGTGGGGCGGCTCACGCTGCGGCGCACCGGGTGATCCGGCGGTGATCGGCTTCTGCGGGGGACTGACAGCCTCCGTCGTCATCCTGACCCTGCTCCTGGGGGCGGGCTCCCATGCCCTGGCTCCGGCCGCCCTGGGTGAGGCGCTGTGGGCGCACGGCGTGCTGGGCCCGTGGCTCCGCCGGTCTGCGGCCGTCGCACTGCCGGTCGCCGAGGGTGCCCTGGGGGCGATCGGCGCGATCGCGCTCCTGACGGGCCACCAGAGGGTGCTGCAGGCAGTGCTCGTCGCCGGTGGCGCACTCTTCGGGCTGTACGCCGCCTACACGCGGCACGTCCTCGCCCTCGGCCGTGGCGGGCCGTGCGGCTGCTCCGGCCGGGATCTGCCCCTGAGCCGCTGGGTGACCCGGCGGGCCACGGCCCTCGCGGTGCTGGCGATCACCGGCGCCCTCGCCGTCGGGGCCGGACCCGTACGGCTGTCCACGCCGGAGCTGGTCACGCTGCTGCTCGCTGCCGCCGCCTGCACCGCACTGCTGTGGTCCCTGCCCGCCGCCATGCACGAGCCGACCCCAGTGCCCGTCCACCCGAACAGGGCCCCTGCTCACCAGCAAGCCGAGACCGTGCACAGGACCGCCGAAGGAGGGCCGACGCGATGGACTTCACCACCAGCGCTCTGATCGCCTCGTGGGCTGCGATCGCGCTGCTCGCACTGGTCGTCTCAGGGCTGATCAGGCAGGTGCACCAGCTGTCACGGACGCAGCCGCACCGCCCCGGACGCGTGGGCATCGCCCCTGGCGCCCAGGCTCCCGGCCTCGACGCGGCCCGGCCCGGCCCGGCAGGACTCGACGGCCTCCTGGCACCGGGGCGCGTCGCGCTGCTGCTCTTCCTCGACGCGGACTGCCGCACCTGCGGCCAGGTGCTCGCCGAGGCCGGTGCCTGGACGGCCCGTCAGGCCGACGACGCGGCCACCCCGCAGGTCCTCGGGCTCTACGCGAATTCCGGGCCGAAGGGCGACGCGGGTTCCGGGCCGGAGGGCGTCGAGGGCGCCGTCCCGGTCAGGGACCACCGTCCGGAGCTGTTCGCGGCCTATGACATACCCGCCACCCCCTACGCGGTGGTCATCGATCCGGAACGCCGGATCGTGCGTTCCGAGCCGCTCGGTTCTCCCACCGCGCTGCTGCGGCTGCTCGACGACATCGCGCCCGCAACGCCGAGGAGCCGGCCATGACCTCACTCGACGACGTGCCCATGCTGCGCCGCTCAGGTGCCGGTCGCCGCCGGTCCAGGACCGGGCGTGGAGCGCTCTCCTCCTTCGCGCCGTCCAGGCGCACCGTGCTGCAGTCGGCGACCGCCGTGGGATTCGCGGCGCTGGGGGTGTTCTCCGCCGCCAGGGAGGCGTACGCCGACGGATACGACATCTGGACCGGCGCGTGCCCGAGTTACGCCGAGGACCACAACTGCTCCCCGGGCTGCGGCCCCAGCACCGTCTACGCCGACGCGTGCGTGACATCGGGAACGAACACCGGCTTCCACAGGACGGACGGAGTCACCTGGACCCTGCGTCCCAACCAGTGCTACGCCGGTACGTACGACGGCTGGCTGTGGCGCTACAGCGCGGCCTGCGGCAACTGCGGCTGCGGCATCGAGCGGCGCTGCCACGACGGCTACCGCAACACGGGCTCAGGCTGGGTGAAGTCCATCTGCCGCTGGACCACCGACTGCGACTGCCCCGGCTCGGTCGGCTGGCCGACCATCGGCCGCGGTGCCACCGGGCCCGACGTCCACACCGTCCAGCATCTGCTCACCCACCACGGCCATCCCACGGACGCCGACGGCATTTTCGGGCCCGACACCGAGGCGCAGGTCGAGGCGTTCCAGTCGGCGAACGGCCTCGGCGCCACGGGCAGCGTCAGCGCGGCCACCTGGCCGGTCCTGATCGTCACCGTGCGCCAGGGAGACGTGAACGACGCCGTGCGGGGCGCGCAGCGGCAGCTCAACAAGCACGGCCACGCGCTCACCGTCGACGGGAACTTCGGTGCGCTCACCCGGCAGGCCGTCGTCGCGTTCCAGTCCCTGCACGGGCTGACCACCGACGGTGTGATCGGTCCGAACACCTGGCTCACACTGACCGGGACGGTCTAGGTGGGCGAGTCCGTCCGTTCCGCGGACCGGCCGGGCGGCGCCCGTGCCGTGCGGGCGCTGCTCACCGATCCCGTGCTGCCGGTCGCGGTCCTGGGGCTCGCGGTGATCGCGGCGGTCCTTCACGCGCCCGTGCTGACCTGGGCGATCACCGGTGGTCTGGCCGGCTACTCGCTCTCCGGATCCGTTTGAACGCGTAACAGCGCATTCGCGCTGGCCTCGCCAGGTTGGCGGGCGACGTACAGACAGGCGCTGGTACTCGGCGTGTTCACCTGCGGTCTGCTGGCCGGCGGGGTGCTGACGGCCGGGGTGCTGTGGCTCCTGTCCGGTCTCTTCACGCCGCTCCCGCCCGGGGTGCGGCAAGGGCTGATCGTCGCCGTCGCCCTGATCGCCGCGCTGCGCGACGCCGGCAAGCTGTCACTGAGGCTGCCGCAGAACGCCCGGCAGATACCGCAGGACGTCCTGCGGCGTCATCTGACGCGCGGCGCCCTGCAGTTCGGCTTCGAGCTGGGGACGGGCGTGCGCACGTACGTGTCGGCGAGCGCGCCGTACGCGATGGCGGTGGCGGTGCTCCTGTCCGGGGGCTCCTGGGTTCCCGCCCTGGCGGCCGGACTCGGCTTCGGAGCGGGGCGGGCCCTCACTCCGGCGCTGCGCAGAGTTTCCGGGAACGGGGAGCGCTGGGACGACCTGCTCGCGGGCCGGCTGAGCGGCATGACCCTCGCGTGCTCCGCGCTGATCACCGCTGCCGCCTGTGCGGTCCGGTAGCGGCGCCCCCGCCTCGCCGCGCGGCTGGTGGAGCATCTTCTTCAACGACCCGCAGCTGATTCCGGACGCGCTGACCACGAGCCACGACAACCACCTGCACATCCGCTACCGGGGGCGGGACCGGCCACGGGACCTGGCCCCGCCCGCGGACCCGCGGGCGTCCGCAGTGCTCAGCGGATCACCAACGTCGTGCCGGCCACGGCGGGAACCAGCTCCCCGATGACCGGATGCCCGGGCAGTTCTCCGGCGACCAGCAGACCGCCGGAGGTCTGCGCGTCGGCGAGCAGGTTCAGCCGGTCCTCGTCCGCCCGTCCCGCGTCGAGGTGCGGGCGCACCCATGCGAGGTTGCGCAGGGTGCCACCGCTGACGTACCCGGCCCGCAGGGACTCCCAGGCGCCGTCGAGCACGGGGACGGCGGCGGCGTCCACCACGGCGGTGACACCGCTGGCCCTGGCCAGCTTGTGCAGATGACCGAGCAGCCCGAACCCGGTCACATCGGTGGCGCACACCGCGCCGGCCTCCAGGGCAGCGGCGGCGGCCTTGTCGTTGAGCGTCGCCATGGTCGCGACGGCGTGCGCGAAGACCTCACCGGTCCGCTTGTGGCGGTTGTTGAGTATCCCGACGCCCAGCGGCTTGGTCAGGGTCAGCGGCACGCCCGGCCGTCCGGCGTCATTGCGCAGCAGCCGCTCCGGATCCACCAGACCGGTCACCGCCATCCCGTAGAGCGGTTCCGGGCTGTCGACGCTGTGTCCGCCGCCGACGAAGCAACCGGCGCCGCGGGCGACGTCCAGCGCACCCCCCAGGACCTCCCCGGCCAGTTCGGCGGGCAGTACGTCACGGGGCCAGCCCAGCAGGTTGAGCCCCACGACGGGCCGGCCGCCCATCGCGTAGACGTCGGAGAGCGCGTTGGCCGCGGCGATCCGCCCCCAGTCGCGGGCGTCGTCGACGACGGGCGTGAAGAAGTCGGCCGTCGACACCAGCGCGGTGCCGTCACCGGTGAGCACCACCGCGGCGTCGTCGCCGTCCCCGAGCCCTACCAGCAACCGGTTTGCGTCGCTGTCGCCCGCCTGTCCGGGCGTCCACTGCGGCAGCAGTCCCGCGACCATCGCCTCCAGTTCACCCGGAGGGATCTTGCAGGCGCAGCCGCCGCCGTGTGCGAACCGGGTCAGACGCGGGGGCCCTGCCGGTCCGCCGGTGGCGCCAACTGTCGTCATACGGCGATCATTTCACCTCTTGCCCCAGCAGTGTGCGGGGACCACAATCTTGCTCCGGAGGCGTTGGGCGGGCTGGTGCCCCTCCCGATCTTCAAAATCGGTGTGGTCCGGCATCCGGGCCAGGCGGGTTCGATTCCCGTCCGCCTCCGCTGACTTCGATCGGGGTGGCGTGGTGACGGACCGGACGGACGAGCCGCCCGCGGACACCCGGAGGTCGGTGCCGAGCACCACCGTGCTCCTCGGCGACCCCCGGCTGAGCGAGGCGTCCGCACGGCTGGGCAGGCCCGCGGTCAAGGCCGCGGTCGGCACCGCCCAGCAACTCGTACGCGACGGCCGGATCGCCCCGGCCGACGCGGTCCAGGCCGTTCTCGCCGCGCTGCCCGTACACCTTGCGGGACTGAGCCCCGTGCATAACGCCACCGGCGTGGTGCTGCACACCAATCTGGGACGGGCGCCGCTGTCGCGGCCCGCGCTGGAGGCGATGACGGCGGCCGGGGGATACACGGACGTCGAGCTCGACCTCACCACCGGCAAGCGTGCGCCGCGAGGCCGCACCGCCCTGGCGGCGCTGCGCGAGGCGGTGCCGGCCGCGGAAGCCGTGCACGTGGTCAACAACGGAGCCGCCGCCCTGGCCCTGGCGGCGGTGACACTGGCCCCGGGTCGCGACATCCTGCTCAGCCGGGGCGAGTTCGTGGAGATCGGCGACGGCTTCCGGATACCCGAACTGCTGACCTCCTGCGGCGCACGGATACGGGAGGTCGGCACCACCAACCGGACCCGAATCGGCGACTACGCGGACGCGGCCGGCCCCGAGACCGGCTTCATCCTCAAGGTCCACCCCTCGAACTTCACGGTGAGCGGCTTCACCGGGGGAGTGGACGCCGAGGAACTGGCCTCCCTGGGCCTGCCCCTCGTCGTCGACATCGGCTCCGGCCTCCTCGCTCCCGACCCGGTGCTTCCGGACGAGCCCGACGCGGCCACGGCCCTGCACGCCGGAGCCGCCCTCGTCACCGCCAGCGGGGACAAGCTGCTCGGCGGGCCGCAGTCGGGGCTGGTCCTCGGCAGCGCCGCCGTCGTGGAACGGATGCGCCGCCACCCGCTGGCCCGCGCCCTGCGCGTGGACAAGTTCACCCTGGCCGCCCTGGAAGCGACCCTGCGCGGACCCGAACCACCCGTCCGCACCGCCGTGCACATGCCGCTGCCGCGCCTGCGCGACCGCACCCGGCGTCTGGCCGATGACGTCGCGCGCCGAGGCGTCGACGCCCGCGTCGTACCCCACGACGCGGTGGTCGGAGGAGGCGGTGCGCCCGGGACCGTTCTGCCCTCCTGCGCGCTCAGCCTCCCCGGCGACCTGGCCCAACCGCTGCGCACCGGCGCACCGGCCGTGCTCGGACGGGTGCTGCGTGGACGGCTGCTGCTGGACCTCCGGTGCGTCCCGGAGGCGTACGACAGCGACGTCCTCGCAGCGGTGCTGCGCGCGGCAGGGCGGTGATCATGCGGGTCGTCGCGACGGCGGGACACGTCGACCACGGCAAGAGCACACTGATCCACGCACTGACCGGCACCCACCCCGACCGCCTGGCGGAGGAGCGGCGCCGTGGCCTGACCATCGACCTGGGCTTCGCGTGGACGGACCTGCCGTCCGGCGAACGGATGGCGTTCGTCGACGTACCGGGACACGAGAGGTTCGTGCCCACCATGCTCGCCGGTGTGGGGCCCGTGCCCGCCGTGCTGTTCGTCGTCGCCGCCGACGAGGGCTGGAAGGCCCAGTCCGCCGAGCACCTGGCCGCCGTGGACGCCCTCGGCGTACGGCACGGGCTGCTCGTCGTCACCCGGTGCGACACGGCCGACCCGGGCCCCGCCACCGCGCAGGCCCGCGCCCGGATCGGGCCCAGCAGCCTCGGCGGCGTCGAGGCCGTGGCGGTCAGCGCCCGCACCGGCGAGGGACTCACCGAACTGCGGGCCGCCCTCGACCGGCTGGCCGCGCGGCTGCCTGTCGGTGACGCCGACTCCCCGGTGCGGCTGTGGATCGACCGGGCCTTCACGGTGCGCGGCAGCGGACTGGTGGTCACCGGAACCCTGGGCGCCGGGCGGATCAGCGCGGGCGACGTCCTGGTGACCGCCCGCTCCGGCCGTTCCGCGGGCGTCAGGGCGCTGCACACCCTCGGCGAGGAGACCGGGCCGGTACGGGCCACCGCACGGGTCGCCGTCAACCTCCGAGGGCTCGACAAGGAGTCGACGGGCCGTGGTGACGCCCTGCTCACGCCCGGCGGCTTCCTCCCCTGCCTGCGCTGCGACGTGCGCGTGCACGGCGGAGCACCGGCCACGGAACTGCCCCGCACCGCTGTCGTCCACATCGGCTCCGCGGCCGTGCCCGTACATGTGCGGGCACTCGGTCCGGAGATCGTCCGGCTGACCCTCCCGGCACCCCTGCCGCTGCGTATCGGCGACCGCGCCGTGCTGCGCGACCCCGGCCTGCGGCGGGTGCTCGCCGGCCTGACGGTGCTCGACCCCCAGCCACCGGAACTGCGGCGCCGTGGCGCGGCGGCACGGCGGGCGGCCGAGCTGGGCGCCGCCGACGGCACCCCGGACGAGGCGTCCGAGCTGCGGCGCCGACTGCTGGTCGGACGCGGGGAGCTGACCGCGATGGGCGTGACCGTCCACACCGCGCCTGTCGCGGGCGACTGGCTCGCCGACCCCGCGCACTGGACCACCCTCCGTGCCCGGCTGGCCGAAGTGGTGGCGGCCCACCTCGTCGAGCGGCCCACCGAGGACGGCGTACCGGTGGAAGCCGCTCGGCACCGGCTGGGGCTGCCGGCCGTCTGCCTCGTGGAGGCACTGGTCACGCCGCCCCTGCGGCTGAGCCGTGGGCGCGTGACCGCAGGGCCGGCCGCACAGCCCGCCCCGGTGACGGACGCGGTGCGCCGGCTCGTCGCCGAACTCGACGGGCGGCCCTTCGCCGCGCCCCACTCCCAGCGGCTCGCGGAACTCGGCTTCGGCCGCCGTGAACTCGCCACGGCGGCCCGCCACGGAGCGATACTGCGGCTCACGGGGAACGTGGTGCTGCTGCCGGACGCTCCCCGTCTGGCGGCCGACCGGCTGAGCGAACTCGCCCAGCCGTTCACCGTGGGGGAGGCGAGCCGAGCCCTGGACACCAGCCGACGTGTCACCGTCCCCCTGCTGGAGCACTGCGACGGCCAGGGCATCACACAGGTGCTCCCCGACAGGCGCCGCCGGTGCGCGCCGTCGGCCACCGCCCCGGGCTGACCTCCGTCCCGCGACCACGACGCTCGACCGTGAAGGGGGTGGCAGCCGACGGCGGGTCCTTCCGGACTTCGCACAGCGGTCGGCACGCCCCGGCCGGGACCACTCGGAGGGCCACACCGGGGCCCGGCCGCGAAGCAGCCCGCCCGCGCCGGCTCGGTCCCCAGCTCGGCCGGTACCCTTTCGGGATGACCCAGCCCCTTATGCCCGTAGAGCGACGGCCCGCGAATCACGGGCCGAAGGTGGCTGCCCGCAACCGGGACGCCCTGATCGCCGCCGCGCGGGAGATCTTCGCGTCCCACGGGCTGGACGCTCCGCTCTCCGCCATCGCGCGTCGCGCCGGGGTCGGGCAGGGCGTTCTCTACCGGCACTTTCCCGACCGGGCGGCCGTGGCGATCGCGGTCCTCGAGGAGAACGTGCGGCAGGTCGAACAGGCGGCTGCGGCCGAGGGCGCGGGCCTCGCCGACGTACTCGGCGTCCTGACCTGGCACCTGAAGGAGTCCGCCGCGTTCCTGGGCCTGCTCCACAGCGGCGGCGCCACCGGCCACTCGGACGCGCTCGCGCACGCCCGGGACCTGTCGGGCCGGGTCGAGTCCGCGCTGCGGCACCACCTTCCGAAGAGGCACCGCCTGGGCGCGGCGGACGACCTCATGGTGGCCGTCGCCATGGTGTCCGGCGCCACCAGCGGTCCCACACGCGAGGAGCGGGAACGCCGTGCGAAGGCCGCATGGCGGCTCCTCGACGTACAGGTGGGAGCGGTCCAGCCCTTCGAGGGGTGAGAACCGTGAGCGTCAGCCGCCGTTGGACTGCCGGGTGCCCTTCCCGAGTGCGTCGAAGGTGTACAGGAAACCGCCGGCCGGTCCGCTGACGGTCATGTACGCCTTGGTCCCGCCGGGAGCGATCGCCACGTTCGTCGCCGACTCCAGCCCCTTGTCGCGGTCGGGGATCTCGACCGTCGCCAGGTGTTCGCCGTGCTCGCTGTACACGGCCATCGCGGCCCGGCCGTGGAGCGCCTGGTACAGGTTGCCGTCCGCGTCCACGGCGATCGAGTCGGTCTGGGCGATCCCGCCGTCCACGCGGATCGCGGTGTGACGGGAGGTCATGTTCCCCTCCCCGTCGAGGCGGAGGTAGGAGATCCGGTTCTGTGTGAGCTCACTGACCCACAGCCCCTGGTGGTCCGCGTCGAAGGAGATCCCGTTCGTCGCGGCGAGCCCGCCGGCGAGGACGGCGGCCTTCTCGCCGTCCCGCTCGATCCGCACCACACGCCCCTGGGCGTCGCCGGCGGACAGGCTGCGTGAGTCGCTGACGTACAGATTGCCTTCCTCGTCGAAGGCGATGTCGTCCGGGTTCATCCGCGCTCCGTCGACTTCGCCGGAGAAGAAGGTCCGCGGGTCGCTTCCGTCCGGGGCCAGGCTGACGACCTCGCCGTGGGCGTAGTCGGTGAGGTACAGCCGGCCGTCGTACGGGCTGAACTGCGCCGAGGTGTAGGCCCCCCGGTCATCCGAGTGGACGGCCCGCGACGTCTTCTTCCTGACGTCGACCCGCATCACCTTCGGCTCTCCCGCGGGTGCGGTGACGTCGACGACGATCAGTTTGCCTTCCTCGTCGAAGGTGGGGCCTTCCAGCAGTGTCATCCCGGTCTCTTCGTGTACCTCGGTCAGCTGCATGACCTGGTGGGCGCGGACGGTCCGGTCCGCACCGGCTGCCGGTGCGCCGGCGGTGGAGTCACGTGTCTCCGTACCGCATCCGGTGAGGGTCAGCGTGCCGACGGTGGCGAGTGCTGAGAGGGATCGGACCGGGAGTCGTCGCATGGGGGGGATCACTCTTCCTGTCTGCGGGTCTGCCGTCGGACCACGTGGTTCGCGTGGTCCGGTCGGGGAGCGGAGGCGCCCTGCACGCGTGTCATGGTTCACCCGTGCCGCAACCGGACAACGCTGTCCGGTAGTTGCTACCGTAACGGATGGCCGCCCGATCCGATGCGGCCGACCGATTGGAGTGAGACCCCCCACATGACAACCACTCAAGCGCCGGGCCCCGACGACCTCGGCGCCCTCAGGCAGCGCTACAGCCTCGAACGTGAACGGCGGGTACGGCCCGACGGCGCCCGCCAATACCGTGGTACGGAAGCGGAGTTCGGCTACTACGCCGACGATCCCTACGCGGGGGACGTCGCGGGACGCGAGCCGCTCCTGGACACGGTCGACGTCGCGGTCGTCGGCGGCGGGTTCGGCGGCATCCTCGCCGGGGCGCGGATGCGGCAACAGGGCGTGGGACGGGTGCGGATCGTCGAGAAGGGCGGCGACTTCGGCGGCACCTGGTACTGGAACCGCTATCCGGGCATCCACTGCGACATCGAGTCGCACGTCTATCTGCCGATGCTCGACGAGACCGGCTACGTGCCGGAGTGGAAGTACGCACCCGGCGAGGACATCCGCCGCCACGCGGTGCGCATCGCCGAGAAGTACGACCTCTACACCGACGCCCTGTTCTCCACCGCCGTCACCTCGCTCACCTGGGACGAGACATCCGAGACGTGGATCGTGGCCACCGACCGGGGCGACGCCTTCCACGCCACGTACGTCGTCACGTCCACCGGCACCATGTCCGAACCCAAGCTGCCCGGGATACCCGGCATCGAGACCTTCCGGGGCCACACCTTCCACACGTCACGCTGGGACTACTCCTACACCGGCGGCACCCCGGACGGCGGCATGACCGGCCTCGCCGGCAAGCGGGTGGGCATCGTGGGCACCGGAGCCACCGGTGTCCAGGCCATCCCGATGCTGGCCGAGGACGCCGGACACGTCTACGTCTTCCAGCGCACCCCCTCCAGCGTGGACGTCCGCGACAACCGCCGTACCGCGGCCGCCGATGTCGGTGCCGACCGGGAGGGCTGGGCCCGCGAACGTCGCCAGAACTTCCTGCGCATCGTCTCCGGCGAGACGGCCGACCAGGACCTCGTCGCCGACGGCTGGACCGCCTCGGCCGCTCTTCTGGAAAAGCTCCTGCCCAGCTTCCGCCGCGACGAGGAGGGACAGTCCTTCGAAGCCGCCTACGAGCTCGCCGACGCCACGAAGATGAACGAGCTGCGCGCCCGTGTGGCGCGGACGGTCACCGACCCGGAGACGGCGGAGAAGCTCAAGCCCTGGTACCGGTACGCCTGCAAGCGCCCCACGTTCTCCGACAAGTACTACGCCGCGTTCAACCGCGACAACGTCACCCTGGTGGACACCGCCGACACCCACGGCATCGAGCGCATCACCGAGCACGGGGCCGTCATCGGCGACGACACCTACGAACTCGACTGCCTGATCTTCGCCACGGGCTTCTCCGTCGGCGTGTCCGGCATCCTCTCAGGCAATCTGCCCGTCCACGGCCGGGGCGGCACCCAGCTCCTGCACGCCTGGGCGCAGCAGGGCCCGCGGACTCTGCACGGCTTCACGGGCAACGGTTTCCCGAACCTGATCCACATGGGGTCCCTGCACAACGCCAGCAGCGTCAACTTCACGCACGTACTCGACGAGCAGGCCGTCCATGCTGCCGCTCTCGTCGCCGCGGCGGAGACCGAGAGGGCCCTGATCGAACCGTCCCCTGAGGCCGAGGACGCCTGGCTGGCCGTTCTGGCCAAGGACGCCGCGGACCACGAGTGGTTCCACGCCGAGTGCACCCCTGGCTACTACAACCGCGAAGGGCTGGGCCGCCCGAACACCGCGAGCGCCTACCCTCACGGCGCCTTCGCGTTCCATGAACTGCTCAAGCAGTGGCGCGAGGAATCCATCGGCGAGGTCCTGCGGCCCAAGGCCGTCCAGTAGGACTCCCGCGGGCCACCCCACTCCCTGCCGCACCGGCGAGGGACCGGTGAGTGACGCCGGTTCGGCCGTTCCTCCGGGCCGAACCGGCGTCAGGGACCCGAGCTCGTGGAAGGAGCGAGCAGCGCGCACGGCCGCGACAGGAAGGCGGCGGTGGCGGTCAGGCCCCGCAGAACCGATCCGCGTCCCCGGGAACAGCCGGCCGTACCGGCATGGTTGCATCGACCGAGAACGCGGCGCCGGCTCGGGCGGAACATCCGGATCCCCGGGCCGGCCGCCTCACCAGGGCCGGGCTCCGGGATCGCGGTGCTCCAGCCGCGCTCCCGGATCCCGACCGACGCATCCAGGAGGATTGGTACATGACTGACCGGCCGTTGACGCTCATGGCGGTGCACGCGCACCCCGACGACGAGGCCACCGGAACCGGAGGGATCCTCGCGCGGTACGCGGCGGAGGGCATCCGCACCGTCCTCGTGACCTGTACCGACGGCGGCTGCGGTGACGGACCGGGGGGTGTCAAGCCGGGCGAGCCCGGGCACGATCCGGCGGCCGTCGCCTCGATGCGCCGCCAGGAGCTCAAGGCCAGCTGCGACGTCCTGAAGGTCAGTGACCTGGAAATGCTGGACTACGCCGACTCCGGGATGATGGGCTGGCCCGGCAACGACGCCCCCGGATCCTTCTGGCGGACCCCGGTGGCGGAAGGTGCCGCCCGGCTCGCGGATCTCATGCGGCACTACCGGCCCGATGTGGTCGTCACCTATGACGAGAACGGCTTCTACGGCCACCCCGACCACATCCAGGCCAACCGCATCACTACGGCGGCGCTGGAGCTGACCGGGCTGACACCGAAGGTGTACTGGACGACGATGCCCCGCTCGATGATGCAGCGGTTCGGCGAGACGATGAGCGAGTTCCAGGAGGACATGCCGGAGCCGGACCCCGCGGAGGCCGCCGCGATGGCCGAGATCGGCCTCCCTGACGACGAGATCACCACCTGGGTGGACACCACCGCCTTCAGCGGGCAGAAGTTCGCCGCGCTCGCCGCGCACGCCAGTCAGGGCGAGAACATCTTCTTCCTCAAGATGGGCAAGGAGAGGTTCGGCGAGCTGATGGGCGTGGAGACCTTCGTACGTGTCAAGGACGCCACCGGCGCGGCCGTACCGGAGAACGACCTCTTCGCCGGACTCCGCTGATGTGTGCCCGCTGTGCGAGAAGCACTCCTGGCCGGAGGCGGCTCACTGCGGGGAGCGCAGCACCAGCAGGGTGATCTCGCTGGGTGCGAAGACGCGGAACGGCGGTCCCCAGAAGCCGGTGCCGCGGCTGGTGTAGAGGAGGGTGCGCGCGCCGTGGTGGCTGAGCCCGGCGAGGGCCGGCTGGTCGAGGCGGACCAGATGGTGGAAGGGCCAGATCTGGCCCCCGTGGGTGTGACCGGAGAGCTGGAGGTCGATGCCGTGGGCTGCCGCCCGGTCGATGAACTTGGGCTGGTGGGCGAGGAGGAGAACGGGGAGGCCGGGGTCGGCGCCGTCCAGAGCCCCGGCGAGATGGGCGCCGTGGCCCGCCAGGCCGGAGGACTCGGCGGTCACGTCGTCGACGCCGGCGACCACGAGCGTGTCACCGCCGCGTTCGAGCAGCAGATGGCGGTTGCGCAGCGGCTCCCAGCCCAGCTCGTCCATCAGGTCGACCCAGCCCTGGGCCTCGCTGTAGTACTCGTGATTGCCGGTGACGTAGACCCGGGCCCGGGTCGCCCGCACGGTGCCCAGGGGCTCGGCCTGGGCGCGGCGGCGTTCGGCCGTACCGTCCGCGATGTCGCCGGTGTGGCAGACCAGGTCGGCCTCCAGTGAGTTCACCGTCTCGCAGACCCGTGCCGACCAGCGGGCGCGGTCGAGCGGACCGTAGTGGGTGTCGGTGATCAGGACGACTCGGGTGCCGTCCAGCCCCGCGCCCAGGCGTGAGAGCGTGACGTCGAGCCGGCGCACGCGCGGCACGCGCCGGGCCTCGGCGTACCCCCAGGCGAGCAGCACGGCGGACACGCCCAGGACGGCCCAGGTGACGACGCGCGCCCGGTCCTGCCCGTCACCGACGCCGGACACGGTCAGGGCGAGTCTCAGCAGGACGCCGAGCAGCACGGACCAGGTGAACAGGACCCAGATGCTGCCCAGCAGCGTGTCACCGACGATCGCCCACGGGTCCTGCTGGCGCCGGCCGTGGCCGCGCATCATCGCGAGGGGCATGCCGACCAGGCCGACGCCGAAGAGCACGGTGCCGGTCAGGGAGACGGCGAGAGGCCAGTGCTGGCCGGTGTGCAGGAGAACGAAGCACGGCACGGCCCACAGCAGGACGGGGGCGACCAGGGGGATGTAGCGCATCAGGCGCTGCAGCCGGCTCGGCGGTGCCCCCTGCGCTCCACCGGACGCGGATCGGGTGTCGCTGGTATCGGTCACGCTTCCCCTCCTGGGGTTCTGTCTGCTGCTGCCGGGGAGGCCGCTGTCGTTCGTGCGGTTCAGTGCTCGCAGAGGGAGAACTCGCGCTCGTAGAGCTGCCCGTTGTGCTCGTCGACGAAGAACTTGCGTTCCCTCATGAGCTGTTCGCGGTAGCTCTCGGCCTGTTCACGCGTCATGGCCGAGGTGTCCGACCAGGGTTGCTGCGGTGGCACATCGGAGGTCGAGACGATCCGCTCCGACGGGTCGACCAGGAAGAACGCCAGAATCTTGCGCCGGCCCGGGCGGTGGGGTCCGATTTCGTCATCGGCCATCTTGTCGAACCATCCTGGCTTCGCCCGAATGTGAGCGCTGCACCGCATCATCTGAAGTTCCCGCAGCGTTCGGGGTGCCGCGAACGATAGGGAACGGGACCCCTGAAAGGGCAACGGGAAGGCAGACAGGACGGACAACTCTTCTGGCCCCTCGGAGTCGGTGTGCGGTGGCCGGAAGAATACTTCAGCGGACCGACACCGCAGCCGCAGCCGCTCGACGGGCTCGGATGAGCTGCTGGACGACGTTGGCCTTCTTGTCGGGGTGCGGAAACAGGTCGATGGCCTCGACGCGGAAGCCGTACTCGGTGAGCAGGTCTTCCCACAGCTGCGGTGCCAGGACCCACATCTGCGTCGGCAAGGGCGGGTCGTCGCGCAGCAGGATCATCTGCTCGCGCGGGGCCATCTCCGTGGAGGGACCGCGCCCGTGCAGGTCGGTGTGCAGGAGCGAGAGGATCACCGGTGCGCCCGGACGCACGCCGTCGCGCAGTGCGGGCAGCGAGCGGTGCGGGTCGATGAAGGCGAGCGTTCCGATCGCGTACGCGGCGTCGAACGCCTCGGCATCGGCCAGGTACTCGGTCACGTCTGCCCGGAAGAACTCCACGCCGTCCACGTCCGCGTGGGCGGAGACGGCGCGTTCGTGCTGGGTGGGGGACAGCTCGATGCCGGTGACGCGGGCGCCGTGGGCCCGGGCGAGATGGACGGCGTGGTGACCGGCTCCGGACCCGATGTCCAGGACACGGCGGCCGGTGACGTCGCCGAGGACTTCTGCTCCGGGCCCGACCCCTTCCCAGGGTGTCCAGCCGAGCCGGTCGGGGACGGAGGGGGTGTACGCACGGTCCAGTTGTCGCCGGCCGTAGATCTGCCAGGCCCGGGAATTGATGTCCTCGGCGGGCACGGTGCCTCCTGGGTGGGGTGGTGGGGGTGAGGTGTGCCTGATCGGTAGGGGCGGGGCCTCTACCATGCCGGGCTCGTCCGATTCAGTTCAGCCGCATCCCCTCCGCCGTGGCCCTCGCCCGGGGGCTCGGGCACTCCTCGCCGACGATCACCCTCGGTTACTATGCTCACTTCATGCCGGAAGCTGGGAGCAAGGGGCGCGGCACCGTCGACAGTCTGCCCGGGGAGCGGGCGACCGGCTTGCCGGCCGACACCCGGATTCTCCCCAGCGCCGTCGGCCGGTGATTCCTGCCTCTGCGCCCCGGACAAGTCGTCCGTGGGTCATAAGGCCGAAAAGATGGGTGGCCTGGGAAAGTGTTGAAAGAAGTCGTGGCGACCCGCTACGTCACGCCTCTGCGTGAGGGCGGCTCGCTCCCCGGGATCGTCGAGGCCGACGACCTGGGCACGTACGTCATGAAATTCACCGGAGCGGGGCAGGGCCGCAAGACCCTCGTCGCGGAGGTCATCTGCGGAGAGCTCGGCAGGAGGCTGGGGCTGCGTGTGCCGGAGCTGGTGACCATCCAGCTCGACCCCGTCATCGGTCTCGCCGAGCCGGACCAGGAGGTGCAGGAGCTCCTCAAGGGCAGCGCCGGGCTCAATCTGGGCATGGACTATCTGCCGGGTTCGCTCGGCTTCGATCCGCTCGCGTACGAGGTCGGGGCCGAGGAGGCCGGGAAGATCGTCTGGTTCGACGCGCTGATCAACAACGTCGACCGGTCGTGGCGCAATCCCAACATGCTGGTCTGGCACGGTGACCTTTGGCTGATCGACCACGGCGCCACCATGATCTGGCACCACAACTGGCCGGGCGCGCAGGCGTCGGCGGCCAAGCCCTACAACGCGTCCGACCATGTCCTCGCGCCGTTCGGGCCGGACATCGCGGCCGCCGCGGCCGAGCTGGCCCCGCTCGTCACCGAGGAACTCCTCACCGAGGTGGCGGCCGAGGTGCCCGACGAGTGGCTGGCCGGCGAACCCGGCTTCGAGACCACGGACCAGCTGCGCCGGGCATACGTGGAGCCGCTGTTGGCCCGCGCCCAGGGCATTCAGGAGCGGATCGTCATGGAAGCGCCGAGCAGGACGCGCCCCTCGCAGGCCCCGGGCTGGCTCACCGAGCACCTCACGCCCTGGCCCCACCCGACGAAGAAGGACCGCGCCGCCCAGGCGGACGCCGGACGCAGCGGCAAGGACGGCGGCCGATGAGCACGCGCGATGTCTTCGAGTACGCGGTCCTGCGCGTCGTTCCGCGCGTCGAGCGGGGTGAGTGCTTCAACGCGGGCGTGCTGGTCTACTGCCGCGCCAAGTCCTTCGTGGCCGCGCGGACGCACCTGGACGAGCACAAGCTCAAGGCGCTCGACCCGCGGGCGGACGTGGTCGGGGTGCGGGCCGCGCTGCGCGCCGTGGAAGGGGTCTGCGCGGGCGACGACGCGGCGGGCCAGGCCGCCGGTGACGATCCGGGCCGGCGCTTCCGGTGGCTCATCGCGCCGCGTTCCACGGTCGTCCAGCCGGGCGTCGTGCACAGCGGTCTGACCGCCGACCCGGCGGCCGAGGTCGAGCGGCTGCTCGACCTGCTGGTGCGCTGATCCGGCCATCGGCGCCGCCGCCCCGGAGGTGCGGAGCGGCGGCGCCGTCCGGTGTGACATGCGTCCGTGCCTCCGTGTGCCGTTGACACCGGGTGCCAGGGCTTCTAGCGTCTCGTCTGCTGAAGGTACTAAGCGGTTGCTCAGTTATCGGGAACTTCCTGACGTCCGCTGAGCCGCGATCCAAGGGCGAGGAGAACCAAGCATGTCCACCACCGAGCAGCGCGTCGCCATCGTGACGGGAGCGGCACGGGGCATCGGCGCCGCCACCGCCGTACGCCTGGCGGCCGAGGGCCGCGCCGTCGCCGTACTCGACCTCGACGAGGCGGCGTGCAAGGACACGGTCGAGAAGATCACCGACGCCGGAGGCAAGGCCCTCGCCGTCGGCTGCGATGTGTCGGACAGCGCGCAGGTGGAAGCCGCCGTCGCGCGCGTCGCCGCCGAACTCGGCGCCCCGACGATCCTCGTCAACAACGCGGGTGTGCTCCGCGACAACCTGCTCTTCAAGATGAGCGAGTCCGACTGGGACCTCGTGATGAACGTGCACCTCAAGGGCGCGTTCCTGATGGCGAAGGCCGTCCAGTCGCACATGGTCGAGGCCAAGTTCGGCCGTATCGTCTCGCTCTCCTCCTCCTCGGCGCTGGGCAACCGCGGCCAGGCCAACTACTCCGCCGTCAAGGCCGGTCTCCAGGGCTTCACCAAGACGCTCGCCAAGGAGCTCGGCAAGTTCGGCGTCACCGCCAACGCCGTGGCCCCCGGCTTCATCGTCACCGAGATGACCGCCCAGACGGCCGCCCGGGTCGGCATGGGCTTCGAGGAGTTCCAGGCCGCCGCCGCGACGCAGATCCCGGTGCAGCGCGTGGGACGTCCCGAGGACATCGCCAACGCCATCGCCTTCTTCACCGGCGACGACGCGGGCTTCGTGTCCGGCCAGGTCATGTACGTCGCCGGCGGACCGCTCAACTGACCCCGGAAGGGCTACGGACACCATGACAACGCAGGACAGTGGCAAGGTCGCGCTCATCACGGGCGCGAGCCGGGGTATCGGCTACGGCATCGCCGAGGCGCTCGTCGCACGGGGTGACAAGGTCGTCATCACGGGCCGCGGCGAGGACGCGCTGAAGGAGGCTGTCGAGAAGCTCGGCGCCGACCGCGCGGTGGGCGTCGCGGGCAAGGCCCACGACGAGGCGCACCAGGCGGCAGCCGTCGAGCGGGCCATGGAGGCGTTCGGCCGGGTCGACTACCTGGTCAACAACGCCGGTACGAACCCGGTCTTCGGGCCCATGGCCGAGCTGGATCTCAACGTGGCCCGCAAGGTCTACGAGACCAACGTGATCTCGGCGCTCGGCTTCGCCCAGCAGACCTGGAAGGCGTGGCAGAAGGAGAACGGCGGGGCGATCGTCAACATCGCCTCCGTCGCGGGAGTCTCCGCCTCGCCGTTCATCGGCGCGTACGGGATGAGCAAGGCGGCCATGGTCAACCTGACCCTCCAGCTGGCGCACGAGTTCGCGCCGGTCGTGCGGGTCAACGCGATCGCACCCGCCGTGGTGAAGACCAGGTTCGCGGAGGCGCTGTACGAGGGCCGTGAGGCCGAGGCCGCAGCCGCCTACCCGCTCGGCCGGCTCGGTGTCCCGCAGGACATCGGCGGCGCCGCCGCTTTCCTCACGTCCTCGCAGTCCGACTGGGTCACGGGGCAGACGCTGGTGGTCGACGGCGGTATTTTCCTGAACGCGGGCGTCGCCTGAGGTAGGACTGCGCCATTTTGGCCCTGATTGACTCAAGTGCCCCGCCGGGCCTGCGGATTGGCTCGGTGGGGCACTGCGGTATGGTCTGCCGACCCCAAGGCTGATCGAGGAGCGTGCACGTGTTCTACCGGGCCAGTCTGCAGGTTGCTGCAGCCCTTGCTTCCCTTTCTGTGCTGACCGGCTGCGGACTGCTGTCCGACAGCAGTTCCGAAACGGACCAGCAGATATCGGTCGGAACGACGAGCTCGCCCTCGACCCTCGATCCGGCGGCCGCGTGGGACGGTTCCTGGGAGCTGATGAGGAACGTCTTCCAGACCCTCGTGAGCTTCCCGACCGGCAGCACCAGCCCCGAGCCCGACGCGGCCGAGGAGTGCCGGTTCACCGACGCCACGAGCATGGCCTACCGGTGCACCCTGCGCTCCGGCCTGAAGTTCTCCAACGGGGAGAAGATCGACGCCGAGACCGTGAAGTACTCCATCGACCGGATCACGAAGATCAAGGTCAAGGGAGGCCCGGCCGGTCTGCTCGGCTCTCTCGACCGGGTGGAGACCAAGGGCGACGACACGGTCATCTTCCACCTCAGCAAGGCGGACGCGACCTTCCCCTTCATCCTGGCCACCCCCGCCATGTCGATCGTCCCCCCGAGCGAGTACCCGGCGGACAGCATCCGTGACGACGGCAAGGTCACCGGCTCGGGGCCGTACATCCTCGACGCGTACGAGCCGGGCAACAAGTCCGAGCTGTCGAAGAACCCCGGCTACAAGGGATTCGCCGACCGGAAGAACACCGCCGTCACCATCCGCTACTTCGAGGACTCCGAGCCGATGGTGGCGGCGCTGAAGAACAAGGAGATCGACGCCACCTACCGCGGTCTGACCGCCGAGGAGGTCATCGGTCTGGAGGACAACAAGTCGGACAACGGCGGCCTTCAGATCGTCGAGACCGTCGGCGCCGACATCCGTTTCCTCGTCTTCAACCCCAAGGACCCGGCCGCCGGGAACCCCGCCGTCCGCAAGGCCATCGCCCAGATCGTGAACCGCGACGCCCTCGTCGCCAAGGTCTACCAGGGCACCGCCGAACCGCTCTACTCCATGGTTCCCAAGGGCATCGCGGGGCACGCCACCAGCTTCTTCGACTCCTTCGGCGACCCGGACACCGCCAAGGCCGAGGCCATCCTCACCGAAGCGGGCATCACCGAGCCGGTCGAGATGACCTTCTGGTACACCACGGACCGCTACGGCTCCTCCACCGCGCCCGAGTTCGCCGAGCTCAAGCGTCAGCTGGAGGCGTCCGGACTGTTCCGCATCACGCTGAAGAGCGCGCCCTGGAAGACCTTCCAGGAGGGCTTCACCAAGGGCGACTACCCGGTCTTCGGCCGAGGCTGGTTCCCCGACTTCCCGGACCCCGACAACTTCATCGCGCCCTTCGTCGGCAAGGACAGCGTCACCGGCACTCCCTACCTCACCGAGGAGATCACCGACGAGCTGCTGCCGTCCTCCCGCAAGGAGAGCGACCGCGGCGCCGTCTCCCAGCAGTTCAAGCGGGCGCAGGAGATCCTCGTCAAGGACGTGCGGCTGCTGCCCCTGTGGCAGGGCAAGCTGTACGTGGCGGCGGGTGAGGACATCGGCGGCGGCGAGCGCGCGCTCGACCCGCAGACCGTCATGCAGATGTGGGAGCTGTACCGCAAGACCAGCTGGTAGACGGGCGGCAGCAGGCTCGGCAGGTCCGTTGTCAGTGGGCCCCGGTAAGTTCTGTGGTCAAGAACGGATTGCTTACCGGAGGTTGTGGACGTGACCGACACCGACCTGCTGCCCGAGTCCTGGCGCGGCGTCCTCGGCGAAGAGCTGCAGAAGCCCTACTTCAAGGAGCTCACGGATTTCGTCGAGGAGGAGCGGGCCAGGGGTCCGGTCTATCCGCCGCGCGAAGAGGTCTTCGCCGCGCTGGAGGCCACACCCTACGAGCGGGTGAAGGTGCTCGTCCTCGGCCAGGACCCGTATCACGGCGAGGGCCAGGGGCACGGCCTGTGCTTCTCGGTCAGGCCGGGCGTCAGGACGCCTCCCTCGCTGCGCAACATCTACAAGGAGATGAACGACGAGCTCGGCCTGCCGGTCCCGGACAACGGATATCTGATGCCGTGGGCCGAGCAGGGCGTCCTGCTGCTCAACGCGGTGCTGACGGTCCGCGGCGGCGAGGCGAACTCGCACAAGGCCAAGGGCTGGGAGAAGTTCACCGACGCGGTGATCCGGGCGGTGGCCGAGCGGCCCGACCCGGCCGTCTTCGTCCTGTGGGGGAACTACGCCCAGAAGAAGATCCCGCTGATCGACCAGGACCGCCATGTCGTGGTCAAGGGCGCCCACCCCTCGCCGCTCTCCGCGAAGAAGTGGTTCGGCTCCCGTCCCTTCACCCAGATCAACGAGGCCGTCGCCGCGCAGGGCCACGACGCCATCGACTGGCGGATCCCGGACCTGGGGACCGGAGCGAACCGCCCGGCGGCTCGGGCCCGCGCCTGAGCAGGAATGCCGATCGCTCCGGCTAGCGTCTGAGCGACCGGAACAGGCCGGGCAGTGATCAGGGAGACCTCTGTAGTGGAGCAGTGGGAAGCGTCGGGGGACGTCGTCATGACCAGGATCGGCCAGGCGATCATGCTGCTCCACGCGGGGGACAGGGAAGAGGCTCGCAACCGGTTCGGCATCATCTGGTCGGAGATCGGGGAGCACGGCGACGCCCTGCACCGCTGCACCCTCGCGCACTACATGGCCGACACCCAGGACGATCCCGGGGACGAGCTCGCCTGGGACCTCCGGGCGCTGACGGCCGCGCAGGGGCTGGCCGGCGTCGGTGGCGGGGCGGTCGCGGGCCGGGCGGACGAGGACCCCCGTGGCGAGGACTCCCGTGGCGAGGACTCCCCTGGCGAGGACTTCCCGCCCGGGTCGGTCGCAGCGTCGCCCGGGTCGGTCACGGGCCCTCCCGGGGAGCACCGGGACGCGTCGGCCGTGCGCGCCTTCTTCCCCTCGCTGCACCTGAATCTGGCAGCGGACTATCTCAAGCTCCAGCGCTTCGAGGCGGCCAGGCTCCATCTGGACCAGGCGTGGGACGCGGCCGGGGTGCTGGAGGGCGACGGGTACGGCGGAGGGATCCGTGCGGCCATCGGGCGCATGGAACAGCGGCTGCGGGGGAGCACGGCGGGGGATTGACCCGGCCGCCCCGCCGGGGCCTCGCCTCGCTGGTGCCACGCCCTGCCGGGGCCGCCTCTCCGGGGCCCGCCTCGCCGATGCCCCTCCCTGCCGGGGCCGCCTCTCCGGGGGCCCGAATCGCCGGGTGTTGCCCCGCCGAGGCCCTGCCCTGCAGGGGCCCGCTTCTCCGGTGTCCCGCCAAGGCCCCGCCCCGGCCGGTTGCCCAGCCCTTCCGCCGGTGCCCCTGCCCCTTCGCCGGGCCGCCCGGCTCCTCCGCGAGGGCCCGGGTCTCTCCGTGGGGCCCAGCACCGGCCAGAGGGCTCCCGGCCCCCGCAGGGCCCGCCTCCTACTCGCCGGTCGCGCCGTCGATCCGTTCCCGTACGAGGTCGGCGTGCCCGTTGTGCCGGGCGTACTCCTCGATCATGTGCGTGTAGATCCAGCGGAGGCTGAAGGGTGTGCCCCGCCTGCCCGTGCCGACGGAGAGGCCGTCCAGCTCCACCTTCGCCGCGTTGGCGCGGGCCGCCTCGATTTCCGCCTGCCAGGTGGTCCGGGCCTCTTCCCAGGTGTCCGCCTCGGTGACGTGGAACTCCTTGTCCGGGTCCTCGTCCGTCCCGTATACCGGCGGCAGCTCCTCGCCGGCCAACACCTCGCGGAACCAGCCCCGTTCGTTCTCCGCCAGGTGCCGTACGAGACCGAGCAGGGTGAACTCCGACGGGGGCACGGAGGCCTCCCGCAGCTGGGCGTCGGTCAGCCCCTCGCACTTCATGGCCAGCGTCGCCCGGTGGTAGTCGAGCCACCCCTCCAGCATCTGGCGCTCGGCCGCGTCGACGGCCGGCCGGGACCGTTCCTGTGTCGTCATGCGGGCCATCCTCGCGCAGGGGCGATCCGCTGCACCACCGGTCAGCCTGCCGTCGTGCCGAGCATCCCGCGCAGCAGTTCGGCGCAGCCCGCACGCAGTTCGTCCTCGGCGGGCACGGCCCGGTGGTACGACCCCACGGCGCAGGCGAACATCATGCCTTCCGCCCAGGCCACGAGGGACAGCGCGTGCCGCTCGGGTTCCGTCGATCCGGCCGAGGCCATCAGGGCCGCCAGCGGTTCGCGGAAGCGCCGGCCCGCGTCGTCGTAGAACGCCCGGAGTTCGGGGCGGCGGGTGGCCTCCAGGGCGAGTTCGTAGCGGCAGACCAGGAGTTCGGTGCTGCCGGTCAGATAGCGGTGCAGCGCGTGCGCCAGCCCTCCGGCGGCCTCGTCGGGACCACCACCCGTGTGCAGCTTCCCCGGAGCGAGCACCCGCGCCTCCAGCTCGGCGAGCCGGCGCACGGTGACTTCGAGCAGGGCCTGCCGGGTGCGGGCGTGGTTCGAGGTCGAACCCTGGGGGAGCCCGGCCCGCTCGTCCACGGCCCGATGGGTGAGGCCCCTCATGCCGCGCTCGGCGAGCAGGGCGAGCGCGGTGTCGGCGATCAGCTCGGCGCGGGAGGACGGGGCGGCGGTGCGGGCCGGCGTGGATCGTGTGGGCATGGAGCCAATCTACCGCTGCAACTACACCTGTAGTAGCTTGGTGCTCGTTACTACAGGTGTAGTTCCAAGGAGGTCACGTCATGGCGACATCCCGAGCAGTGGTCATCGGCAGCGGGATCGGAGGGCTCACCGCCGCCGCGGCGCTGCACCGGAGCGGCTGGCAGGTCACCGTGCTGGAGCGCGCCCCCTCACTCGAACCCGTCGGCGCCGGCATCAGCCTGGCCCCCAATGCCCAGCGCGCGCTCGACGTCATCGGGCTCGGCGACGCGGTCAGGTCCCTTGCCGCCTGGCAGGGCGACGGAGGTATGCGTACGCCGTCCGGGCGCTGGCTCGCCCGCACGGACAGCGCCGCCGCTGCCGCGCGGTTCAAAGGGCCGCTGGTCCTCCTGCGCCGCTCCGCGCTCATCGAGCTGCTGCGCGACCGGCTCCCCGAGTCCGCCGTGCGCACCGGTGCTCCGGCGCGGCTCGTGGACCCGGGCCGGGCGGGCGGCGCCCGGGCCGTGGTCGGGACACCCTCCGGAGACATCGAGGCCGACCTGGTCGTCGGCGCCGACGGAATCGGCTCGGCCGTCCGCACCGCGCTCTTCCCGGGGCATCCAGGGCCCTCGTACAGCGGATTCACCACCTGGCGTGTCCTCGCGCCCCCGCTCGGCCGGGCGTTCGCCTCGCACGAGACCTGGGGCCGAGCCGCGCTCTGGGGCAGCCACCCCCTGAAGGACGGCTGGATCTACTCCTACGCCGCCGCCTCGGCCCCGGCCGGAGCCCGCGCCGCCGACGACGAGAAGGCCGAACTGCTGCGCAGGTTCGGCGACTGGCACGACCCGGTGCCTGCCGTCATCGACGCGGTCGAGCCCGGCCAGGTCCTGCGCCACGACGTGCACCAGATGACCGACCCCCTCCCCGCCTTCCACGCGGGCCGGACCGTGCTCCTCGGCGACGCCGCGCACGCCATGGCACCCACACTGGGCCAGGGAGGCAACCAGGCCATCGAGGACGCCGTCGTGCTCGCCCACCATGTGACGCCCGGCGCGGACCTCGGCGCGGCGGTGGCCGCCTACAGCGCGGACCGGCAGCCCCGCACCGCCGCGATCGTCCGCAAGGCGGCGCGGATCTCCCGGGTGATGCAGCTGTCCGCGGCCCCGGCGGTCGCCCTGCGCGCCGGGCTGATGTCCGCCGCCTCCCGCCTCGGGCCGGGACTCGTCCTCCGTACGTTCGACGGAATCGCCGACTGGCAGCCGCCCCGGCGCACGTATGCTGCCGGGACCAGGGAAGGACAGGGCGCGCGACCGTGACAGTGCCCTGGCCAAGGCGACAGGGAGAACCTCGTGAAGGTCGGCTGCATCGGGCTCGGCGACATCGCGCAGAAGGCGTATCTGCCGGTACTGACGACCCTGCCGGGCGTCGAACTGCACCTGCAGACCCGCACCCCGGCCACGCTGAAGACCGTCGCCGGGAGTCACCACATCCCCGGGCGGCAGTGCCACGAGGACCTGGACGCGCTGCTCGCCCAAGGACTGGACGCCGCCTTCGTGCACGCGCCGACCCCGGCGCACGCGGAGATCGTCGGACGGCTGCTCGAAGCGGATGTGCCTACCTACGTCGACAAGCCCCTCGCCTACGAACTCGCCGACTCCGAGCGGCTGGTGGCCCTCGCCGACGAGCGCGCCGTCTCCCTCGCCGTCGGGTTCAACCGGCGCCTGGCCCCGTCGTACGCCCAGTGCGCCGAGCACCCGCGCGAGCTGATCCTCCTCCAGAAGAACAGGGTGGGTCTGCCCGAGGACCCGCGCACCCTGGTGCTGGACGACTTCATCCACGTCGTCGACACCCTCCGCTTCCTGGTTCCGGGACCCGTGTCGAACGTCGGGGTGCGGGCGCGGATCGTCGAAGGGCTCATGCACCATGTGGTGCTCCAGCTCTCCGGCGACGGTTTCACCGCCATCGGCATGATGAACCGGCTCAACGGATC
The DNA here is from genome assembly GCF_053593715.1 of Streptomyces sp. NPDC002125. NCBI lineage: Bacteria > Bacillati > Actinomycetota > Actinomycetes > Kitasatosporales > Streptomycetaceae > Streptomyces > Streptomyces sp. NPDC002125. The sequence continues at coordinate 42,913 of NZ_JBSFDD010000033.1, forward strand.
GACGGAGGAGATCCTCGAGGTCTCCGGCCAGGACAGCAAGCGGCAGGTGCTCAACCTCGCGGACGTCGTCGACCACAAGGGCCAGCCGACGCTGCGCCGGCGCGGGGACTGGGTGCCCGTCGCCCGGCAGCGCGGCATCGAGCAGAGCGTGGTGTCCTTCCTGGACGCGGTCCGGGCCGGGCACCGGCTCAGCGCTCAGGACGCTCTGGAGACCCACCGGCTGTGCGAGCGGGTGGTCCAGGAGGCGTGGGAGCAGGCCTCCTGAGGGACCGCAGTCCGGCCCCTCCGAAGAAGACGGCCAGCACCCCGAGCGCGCCGTACACCGGCCAGGCCCCCAGCCGCACGAAGAGGGTGGTGCCCTCGGCGAGGGGCACGTCGTACACGGCGGCCTCGCTCGCGTCCGTACCGATCGGCGCGCCCAGGCGCCGGCCGTCGGGGCCGTAGACCGCGCTCTCGCCCGTGAGGGTGGCGTGCACCATCGGGCGGCCCGTCTCCGCCGCGCGCAGCGCGCCCAGCGAGGCGTGCTGCGCGGGGGCCCAGCTGTGCTGGAACGTCGAGGTGGACGACTGGGCGACCAGCACCTGCGCCCCGTCCTTCGCCAGCTGCCTGCTCATGTCGGGGAACGCCGACTCGAAGCAGACCAGCGGACCGATCCGCACGCCGTCCGGCAGGTCCATCACCACGGGTTCGCTGCCGCGCAGCCGGTCCTCGCCCGCCGCCTTGCCCACCGAGGTCGCCCAGCCGAGCAGGGCACGGGCCGGGACGTACTCGCCGAACGGCACCAGGCGCATCTTGTCGTACCGGTCGCCGGTCGGGCCGTCCGGACCCACCAGCACCGCCGACTTGTAGATCCCGGCGCGGGCGGGGCCGTCCGTGCGGCGGGCGTCCATGTTGACCAGCACATCGGCGCCGACCGCACGGGCCAGTGCCGCGACGCGGTCGGCCGTCCCGGGGCTCCGGGACAGGTCCACCCCCACACTGCTCTCGCCCCACACCACCAGGTCGACGCCACGGCCGGCCAGACCCCGGGTCAGCTCCTCACCGCGCGTGAAGCGGCGTTCGATGCTGCCGGGACCCTCGACAACGCCCGGCTGCACGACGGCGATCCTGACCGAGCCGGTCTCCTCGGGCCTCGGCGCCCACACCACCATCGAGACCACGGCCACCGCCCCCGCCAGCAGGCACGCCACCGCCGCCCGGCGGGCCGCCTCCACGGCGACCAGCAGCACGACCGCTGTGTTGACGGCCACCACACCCAGACTGACCAGCCACACCCCGCCCACCGAGGCCACGCGGAGGGCCGGGGGAACGTCCCACTGGCTGGCGCCCAGCAGACCCCAGGGACCGCCCAGCCCCTCCCAGGAGCGGACAAGCTCGATCATCAACCACCCCGAGGGGACCACCACCACGGCGGCCACCGACCGGCGGACGGAGGGCGATCCGCCGATGAGCCGGGACACGAGCAGGCCCCAGGGAGCCCACAGCAGCCCGAGCAGGGCGGCGAGCACCACGATGAACACATGGAGGCTGGGCATCAGCCACTGGTGCACGGCGAGTATGAAACCCATGCCGCCGAGCCAGCCGTCGGCCGCCGCCCGGCGCCCCGTGCCCGCCGACCGGATCAGCAGCATCCAGGGCACCAGGGCGACGTACGCGAACCACCAGAGCGACGGCGCGGGAAACGTCAGGGCCGGCAGGGCGCCCGCGAGCAGCGCCACGGCACCGCGCCCGGTACGGGAGCGCAGCACCCGCTCGTACGGCCGTGCGCCGCCCTCGTCCGGCCGCCCGTCCGGGAGCCGCCCGCCCAGCATCGGCATGCATCTCCTCCTCGACGGTCCTGCGCCTGATCCCAGTGTGGTGCAGAAGATCAGCAGCGCCCAGAGGGCGTGCCGGGGCGGGCGTGGCCGTCGTCGTTCGCGGATCAGCCGGGCGGGGCCTGCGGCACGTACCGCCATTTCCGGTGCGCCGTGACCGTCCGTATCCGCCATCCGGCGTCCGTGCGCAGCAGCTCGAAGACACAGCGGCCGCCGGTGACCAGGGCGGGGACGCCGCCTGTGGCCCCGGCGTCCGGGCCCATCGGGCCGAGGTAGTCGGCCCGCACCCGCGCCTCGTCGCCCGGGTAGCCGCCCAGGTCCTGGAGGTCCAGGCGCCGGTTGACGATCAGATGCTGGCGGGCCGGGAAGAGCCGCAGGCTCTCCGCGAGCCATCGCGCGGCCTCGGCGGCCGGCCCCTCGGTGCCGCCCGCGTCCCGGTAGTCGGCGCGCCCGTCCGGTGTGAACAGCGCCGCGTAGTCCTCCCACGCGCCGTCGTCCACCGCCGCGGCGTAGTCGGTGATCACTGCATCGATGGAGAGCCGGTCCATCACCGTCGCGAGAGCCACGCGCTGTGTCATCGCCCAAGTCTCCGCCCGTGGGAGCGGCAGGCCAAGGGCCACGCACCGCCCCCTGAAGGAATCAGCTGGGGACGACGGCCACCGGCCCCAGGGCGTGCGTGACCGTCGTCTGGGCGACGGGCGGGAGACCGAGCCCGAGGGACTCGCCGCCCTTCCGCCGCCCGACCACGGTCAGGGCCGCCGTGGCCGACGCCGTGACCAGGGTGCGCGACGCCGAGCCACGCACCGGTTCGCGTACGACGTCGATCTGTGGGTGGTCCTCGCGCCGGCCCGCCGTGAGCTCGGCCAGGGCCCGCTCCGCCGAGGCCGCTGCCGCGTCGCTGTCGAACACGGGGCCGCCGGACAGCATCGACGAGAACATCGTCCACCCGTGCACCAGGCGCAGCCGCGCGCCGGGCCGGAGAGCCGCCGCCTCGAAAGCGAAGTCCAGGACCGCCCCGCTGCTCTCGTCGGCGGCCACCCCCGCGACCACGTCGGGGAAGGCGTCCGGGGCCTCCGCCTCGCTCTCGTCGGTACGGCCGGTGTGGACGACCACGACCGGGCACTGCGCCATCGAGGCCGTCGCCAGGCTGTTGGAGCCGATCATCAGGGAGCGGAATCCTCCGAGCCCGCGCGAGCCGACGACCACCATCGAGGCGTCCCGGCTGAGCGATGCCAGCGCGGCCGAAGGGAAGTCCAGCGGGGTCAGCGTCGAGACGGGCAGATCGGGGGCGCTCCTGGAGGTCCGCAGCACACCCCGCGCGAGCAGTTCCTCGGCCTCCCGCAGCCCGCTCTCCTCGTCCTTGCGCCGAGTGGGTGGCCGCACGTGCACGATCAGCAGCGGCAGCCTGCGGCGTACGGCTTCCGAGGCCGCCCAGTCGAGCGCCTCCCAGCTGTGCGCGGACCCGTCCACCGCGGCGATCACGGGAAGGGCGTCGGTGGTCATGAAGCCTCCATGGCGGTCGGAGATCTCCCGGACCGGGGCCCGGAGCTCCCGGGCCGGGGCGGGACGGCCCGGCACCGCGATTATGGCCCCGTGGACGGCGGGCGGCCCGGTGGGCCTCACCGGCGGGTCAGGGCCACTGTGCAGTGGACGTAACCACGCTTGATCGTCCTGCGTGACACCCGGGAAACGGACGTTTCGTACCGTCACGGTGTCAGCGTCCCCCATGAAAGGCCGTCCATGAGCGTGCCGAACCCGCAGCCGGACACTCCCGCCAAGGTACGGACGGTCTGCTCGTACTGCGGTGTCGGCTGCGGGATCGTCCTCGACATCGGCATGGGCCCCGACGGACGGCGCACCGTCCTGAAGGCCACGGGCGACAAGGCTCACCCCGCCAACGGCGGACGGCTCTGCACCAAGGGCGCGACGAGCGCCGAGATCCTGGCCGCCCCCGGCAGGCTCACCACGGCGCTGGTCCGGGCGGACCGCAGCGAGGAGCCGGCACCGCTGCCCATGGAGGCCGCCGTCCGGGAGACCGCGCGGCGGCTGCGCGCGATCGTCGACGAGCACGGACCCGACGCGCTCGCCCTGTACGTCTCGGGCCAGATGACCCTGGAGGCGCAGTACCTCGCCAACAAGCTGGCCAAGGGCTTCGTCCGCACGAGCTGGATCGAGTCCAACTCCCGGCTCTGCATGGCCAGCGCGGGCAGCGGCTACAAGCTCTCGCTGGGAGCCGACGGGCCGCCCGGCTCGTACGAGGACTTCGAGCACGCCGACACCTTCTTCGTCATCGGCTCGAACATGGCGGACTGCCACCCCATCCTCTTCCTCCGCCTCATGGAGCGGGTCAAGGCGGGCGCCAGGCTCATCGTCGTCGACCCCCGGCGCAACGCCACCGCCGACAAGGCCGACCTGTTCCTCCGGATACGCCCCGGCACGGACCTGGCGCTGCTCAACGGCCTGATGCACCTCCTGGTCGAGAACGGCCACACCGACCCGGAGTTCATCGCCGAGCACACCGAGGGCTGGGAGGCGATGCCGGGCTTCCTGAAGGACTACCCGCCCGCCGCGGTCGCGGAGATCACCGGCATCCCCGAGGCGGACATCCGGCGGGCCGCCCGCTGGATCGGCGAGGCCGGCGCGTGGATGAGCTGCTGGACCATGGGCCTCAACCAGAGCACCCACGGCACCTGGAACACCAACGCCCTGATCAACCTCCACCTGGCGACCGGTGCCATCTGCCGCCCCGGCAGCGGCCCCTTCTCGCTCACCGGCCAGCCCAACGCCATGGGCGGCCGCGAAATGGGCTACATGGGCCCCGGCCTGCCCGGACAGCGAGGCCTCCAGTCCGACGAGGAACGCGCGTCCGTCGAGGTGCTGTGGGGCATCGAGCCCGGCACCCTGCGCACCGACGCGGCGGGCATCGGCACCGTCGACATGTTCCGGCGGATGGCCGACGGGCAGATCAAGGCCTGCTGGATCATCTGCACCAACCCCGTGGCGTCCGTGGCCAACCGGCGCACCGTCATCGAGGGCCTCGAAGCCGCAGAGTTCGTCGTCACCCAGGACGTGTTCTCCGAGACCGAGACCAACGCGTACGCCGATGTGGCGCTCCCCGCGGCGCTGTGGGGCGAGGCCGAGGGCGTGATGATCAACTCGGAGCGGAACCTCACGCTGGCCAGGCAGGCCGTGGACCCGCCGGGGGAGGCCTGGCCGGACTGGCGGATCATCGCGCGGATCGCCTGCGAGATGGGGTACGAGGACGCCTTCGGCTACAGCAGCGCCGAGGAGGTCTTCGAGGAGATCAAACGCGCCCACAACCCGAAGACCGGCTACGACCTGCGCGGCGTCAGCTACGAGCGGCTCCGCGGGGCCCCCGTCCAGTGGCCCAGCGCCACCCCGGACGGACCCGGCCGCAACCCGGTCCGCTACCTCAACGACGGGGTCAGCCAGACCCTGACCGTCCGCCCCGACGGAAGCGTGCCCCGGCTGGCCTTCCCCACGGCGAGCGGGCGCGCGGTGTTCTTCGCCCGCCCGCACATGCCCGCCGCCGAGATGCCCGACGACGACTTTCCCTTCGTACTCAACACCGGCCGCCTCCAGCACCAGTGGCACACCCTCACCAAGACCGGGAAGGTCGCCAAGCTCAACCGGCTGAACCCCGGCCCCTTCGTGGAGATCAGCCCGCAGGACGCCGAGGCCCTCTCGATCGGGGAGGGCGACTCCGTCGAGGTCGCCTCACGGCGCGGAAGGGCCGTCCTGCCGGCCGTCGTGACCGACCGGGTACGGCCCGGGGACTGCTTCGCGCCCTTCCACTGGAACGACCTCTTCGGCGAGTACCTAAGCGTCAACGCGGTCACCAACGACGCGGTCGACCCGGTGTCCTTCCAGCCCGAGTTCAAGGTCTGCGCCGTGACCCTGGCGAAGGTCGCCGCCGTCGTCCCCGTGCCCGCCGCGGACCCCGTGCCCGCCGTCGTGTCCGCGCCGCTCGCGGCCCCCGTCGCCGCCCTCGCGGGGGTGTTCGGGATCACCGACGCGCCTCCGCCGGTACTGGCCGCGCACGAACGCCGTTACCTGACGGGCTTTCTCGCCGGACTCGGCACCCGGACCGGGGGCACCCCCGTACTCCCGGCGCACGCGCCGTTCGCGCCGGACCACGCCCTGTGGGTCAACGGCGTGCTGGCCGGGATGTTCTCGCGTGCACCGGGCGAGGCGGCCCGGGAGTACTCCGGGCCGGCGCCGGCGTCCGATGCCGCGCCCGGCCGGCAGATCGTGGTTCTCTGGGCGTCGCAGACCGGCAACGCCGAGGAGGTCGCCACGGCCGCGGCCGAGCGGCTCGCCGCCGAAGGCCGGGCGGCGACCCTCCTCGGGATGGACGACAGCCCGCTGGAGAAGCTCCCGCGCGCCGCCGACCTGCTGGTCGTCACCAGCACCTTCGGCGACGGCGACGCCCCGGACAACGGCTCCGGCTTCTGGGAGTCGCTCAACGCGCCCGACACCCCCCGGCTGGACGGCGTGCGCTATGCCGTCCTCGCCCTGGGGGACTCCTCCTACGACGACTTCTGCGGGCACGGCAGGCGGCTCGACGAGCGCTTCGGTGAACTGGGCGCCGAGCGGCTCGTCCCGCGCACGGACTGCGAACCCGACTACGAGGAGCCGGCGGGCCGCTGGCTCGACGACGTGTTCGCCGCCCTGGGCGCCCCAGCGGTTTCCGGCGCCCCCGCCGCGTCTTCGCCGGCCCCCGGCCCCGCGGCACCCGCCCGCACCGCCCTGAGCGCGACCGGGCGCCTCGTCGGCAACACACTGCTCAGCCTTCCCGGAGCCACCAAGGAAGTACGCCAGTTCACCTTCGACACCCGCGAGAGCCCCGTCCCCCTCACCTACGAGGCGGGTGACGCGCTCGGGGTGGAGCCGCTCAACTGCCCGGAACTCGTGGCGGAATGGCTCGCCGTCACCGGCCTGGACGCGGCGGACCCCGTCGAGCTGACGGGCCTCGGGGCCGTGCCCCTCGGCGAGGCGCTCCACCGCCACCTGGACATCGCCCGCATCACCCCCGGCCTGCTGCGCCTCGTCTCCGACCGCACCCATGACCGCACCCTCAAGAAGCTCCTGCGCCCGGACAACAAGGGCGAACTCGCCCAGTGGACCTGGGGCAGACAAGCCGTCGACGTCATCGCCGAGCACGCCGTCCGCGCCACGGCGGCCGAGTGGGCAGCCGTCCTCAAGCGCCTCAAGCCGAGGCTCTACTCCATATCCTCCAGCCCGCTCACCGACCCCCGCCTCCTGCGGCTCACCGTCTCCGTGGTCCGCTACGAGAACCGGCACGGCCGCATCCGCAAGGGCGTGGCGTCGACCTTCCTCGCCGACGCGGCCGAAGGCAGCCCCGTACCCCTGTTCGTCCAGCGTGCCCCGCACTTCCGCCCGCCCGCCGACCCGGCCACCCCGATGGTGATGATCGGACCCGGCACCGGGGTCGCGCCCTTCGTCGGATTCCTCGACGAACGGCGCGCCCTGGGACACCGGGCGCCCAACTGGCTCTTCTTCGGCGAGCAGCGCCGGGCGACCGACTTCTACTACCGGGACGAACTCGACTCCCTGCGCGGCGACGGCACCCTCACCCGGCTCGACACCGCCTTCTCGCGGGACCAGCGGGCCAAGATCTACGTCCAGGACCGGATGCGCGAGCACGGCGCCCAACTGTGGTCCTGGCTCCAGGAGGGCGCCCACTTCTACGTCTGCGGCGACGCCTCCCGGATGGCCAAGGACGTGGACCGGGCGCTGCGCGAGATCGCCGTGGCCCACGGCGGACTCCAGGAGGACGCCGCGGCTCTGTACGTCAAGCAGCTCGCCGCCGACAAGCGGTACGTGCGTGACGTGTACTGAGGTCAGCTCCCCGACACGGCCGCGCCGAAGGCCGGGAGATACGCGGACGCGTGTCCCTCGGCCGTCGGGTGGACGTTCGTACTGCTGATCCATGCGTCGCTCGTGCAGATCTCGTGCCCGGCGAAGGCGGGCCGGCCGTCCGCGAAGGTGAACCCGGCCGCCTCGGCGCGGCCGGCGATCGTCTCGTTGAGCAGGTCCGAACCGGCGTTCACGGCGCTGCGCTTGGCCGAGCTGAGCCCGCCGAGGCAGAGGCCGCCCTCCTTGTAGAGGTGCGGGTATCCGACGACGACGACCTCGGCGCCGGGAGCGGCGGCCCGTACCGCCGCGTAGAGGCTGTCCAGCTCGCCCGGCAGCTCGTTCACGACGTACTCCCCAGCCGTTGCCAGGGCGCGTTCGCACGCCGACTGCGTGGAGTACTGACAGCTGAGCATGGTCGACGCGAACCCCGAGTCGTTGCCCCCGATGCTCAGACTGACCAGCGTGGTGTCCGCGTCCAGTTCGCCGAGCTGGTCGTCGAGCACATCGGGGATCTTCGCGCCGCCGCACGCGGCGAAGGCGAAGGAGGCCGGGTCGTTGGCGTCGGCCCAGAGCGCGGGATAGGCGTTGCGGCTCCGGGTGCACGCGATGTCCGAATAGCTGCCGGCGCCGGTGCCCGAGGCGTAGGAGTCGCCGAGGGCCACGTAGTTCACCTCCGCCGCCTCGGGCGACGCGTTCGCCGTGGTCACGGGGACCGAGGCGAGCGCGAGGGCGAGTACGACGGCTCCGGCCGGGCGGGTGAGGTACATGGGTTCTCCCGTGAGAGGGGACGGATGGAGGCGGGCGCACGGTCGCCGGGCGCCCCGGCGACCGCGTACAACCTCCCTCGGCCGCGCCCCCGCGTCATCGGTGAAATGACCGACTCCCGGACCGAGACGGTCCGGGAGTCGGGGTGTCGCGTGCGGGAGAAGCGCGTCAGCCCGCGGACTCGCCCGCGTGCGGGCTCAGCACACCGGCTCCGATCAGCACGAACAGCAGGATGCCGAGCAGGATGCGGTAGATGACGAACGGCATGAAGCTCTTCGTCGTGATGAACTTCATGAACCAGGCGATGACCGCGTAACCGACGGCGAACGCGATGATCGTCGCGAAGATCGTCGGCCCCCAGGAGACGTGCCCCTCGCCCGCGTCCTTCAGCTCGTACGCGCCCGAGGCCAGGACCGCGGGAATGGCCAGCAGGAACGAGTAGCGTGCCGCCGCCTCACGCGTGTAGCCCATGAGCAGACCACCGCTGATCGTGGCGCCCGAGCGGGAGACGCCCGGGATCAGGGCCATCGCCTGGCAGACGCCGAAGATCAGACCGTCCCGGACACCGAGCTCACGGAGGGACTTGCGCTCCTTGATCGCACGGTGCTTGCCGCCGACCTCGTCACGGGCCGCGAGCCGGTCCGCGATGCCGAGGACGATGCCCATGACGATGAGCGTCGTGGCGATCAGACGCAGGTCACGGAACGGACCCTCGATCTGGTCCTTGAGCGTGATGCCGAGAACACCGATGGGGATCGAGCCGATGATGACCAGCCACCCCATCTGGGCGTCGTGGTCGCCGCGCATCGAGGCATTGGTCAGGGACCGGAACCAGGCCGAGACGATCCTCGCGATGTCCTTGCGGAAGTAGATGAGGACCGCGGTCTCCGTGCCGATCTGCGTGATCGCGGTGAACGCCGCGCCCGGGTCGTGCCACCCCGCGAACGCCGCGGTCAGCCGCAGATGCGCGCTGGAGGAGATCGGCAGGAACTCGGTCAGTCCCTGAACGAGGCCCAGGACGAATGATTCGAACCAGCTCATGGGGCTTTGGCCATCCCGGAGGTGCTCATGCAACGGCCGACGGTCGCAAAGGCCGTCGGCAGCGTGCGGATGTGGTCAGAAAAAGGGGACGGGACGTCACAGCCCCGACATCCTCAGTCGGTCGCGCGCAGCGTATCGCTTGCAGGTGAACAGCCGGTCGCTACCCCCGGCTCCGCGGCCCCTCGCTCAGGAGCCGCCGCCCAGCCGGTGCCGCTTGCGCCAGGCGATCAGGGCCCCGCCCACGCCCGACAGCACGATGAAGCCCATGGCCGCCAGGAAGGCGGGCGACGTCGGAGAGGTGGCCTGGCTGCCGGCGACGACGTACGCGGCCGTGTTGGGGATCGACCCGATCCCGGTCGCGAGCAGGAACGGCGGACAGCCCATGCGCGAGGTCGCCGCACAGTAGTTGGCCGCGGCGAACGGCACGCCGGGGAACAGCCGTATCGCGAGCATCGAACGGAACCCGTGCCTGCTCAGCAGCCCGTCCGCGGCCTTCAGCCACTTCCCGCGCAGCAGCGTACGCAGCGCGTCCTGGCCCAGCACCCGTCCCAGCATGAAGGAGACGCCCGCCCCCAGCACCGTCCCGGCCAGAGCCGCGGCCAGCCCGGTCTGCGAGCCGAAGAGCGCGCCCGCAGCGAGATTCAGCAGCGGGCGCGGCACGAACGCCACGGTGCACACGCCGTACGCCACCCCGAACAGCATCGCCGCAGCCGAACCCGTCAGCTGGGGTGGCCAGCCGGAGGCGAGCAGCCGCTGTGGTTCGAACAGCAGCATGCAGGCCGCGGCGGCCAGCAGGACCGCCACGAGCAGGGACAACCGGGACCAGGGGGAGAGCAGCGCCCTCGTACAGCGCACTGCGAGGCCGGCGGACGGCCGTGTCGCGGGGACGGGGTCGAACATCTGGGGAGCGTAACCGAAACGCATGTGTGATCGCCGTAATGTGCGTGCTGCAAGCATGCAACGCCGTATCGCGGATTCGTGACAGGGGCGGGGCGGACACGGATGCCGCCCGTGGTTCCGCTTTCCCTGACGGCCCCTCTCCAGCGGGACCCTGCCCGTCCGTCGGCCACCCCGATGGGGTACGAAGTCCGGTGTGGAGAATCAGAGTCAGCCCGCGACCGTACGCGTGTTCATCGCCCTCGCCCCGCCGGACCACGCGAAGGAAGAACTGGCCCGGGAACTGCGCCTCGCTTACGGCACGCACCCGCGGATGCGGTGGAACCGCATCGAGGACTGGCACATCACCCTGGCCTTCCTCGGGGAGCTCCCGGCCGAGGCCGTTCCGCTCCTGCGCGCGCCGCTCGCCGGCCTCGCGGCGGACCACCGGCCTGTGCGCCTGGCGTTGCGGGGCAGCGGGGTCTTCGACGACCGGGTGCTCTGGAGCGGGATCGACGGAGAGCTCGACGAGCTGAACATGCTTGCCGCGGATGTCCGTACGGTCGTCAAGAACTGCGGCATCGCCTTCGAGGACAGGCCCCTGCGTCCGCATCTGACGCTGGCCCGTGCCCGCCGGGGAGACAGGTCGTCGGCTGCGGAGATCGCTGAAGGGCTCGCCGGATTCACCGGTCGGGGATGGCCCGCCGAACGTCTGCACCTGGTCGGCAGCAACGCCGGCCGCAGCCGTGGGCCGATCCACTACCGCGACATCGAGGCATGGGCCTTCGGCAACGGGAACAGCACCGGAGCCTGAACGGCCCGACCTCGAACGGCCCGCGTAACGGGTGTCACGAAAACCATTCGACCCCGCCGCGCCGTTCCGCCATGCTCAGGGACATGTTCCGGTACGCCTTCCTCGCAGCGCAGTCCGCAGTCGCGGACACGCCGAAGGCTGCCGTGAGCCCTGCGACCGCTGTCGCAGCAGCGACCGACGCGGCATCCACCACTGCCGCAGCGCCCTTCGGCGGCGCCCGAAGCTGACCCTCCCCCGACAGTCCGGCGGACCCCGCAAGGGGAGGGTCGGCGGGGCCCTGGGGTCTTCTCTCTCAGCTTCGAACACCAAGGAACGAGCCATGCCCAAGACGGCATACGTGCGCACCAAGCCGCACCTCAACATCGGCACCATGGGCCACGTCGACCACGGCAAGACCACCCTGACCGCCGCCATCACCAAGGTCCTCAGCGACCGGGGCACCGGCACCTTCGTGCCCTTCGACCGGATCGACCGGGCGCCGGAGGAGGCGCAGCGGGGCATCACCATCAACATCGCGCACGTCGAGTACGAGACCGACACCCGGCACTACGCGCACGTCGACATGCCCGGACACGCCGACTACATCAAGAACATGGTCACCGGAGCGGCCCAGCTCGACGGGGCGATCCTCGTCGTCTCCGCGCTCGACGGCATCATGCCGCAGACCGCGGAGCACGTCCTGCTGGCCAGGCAGGTCGGCGTCGACCACATCGTCGTCGCCCTCAACAAGGCCGACGCGGGCGACCCCGAGCTCACCGACCTGGTGGAGCTGGAGGTCCGCGAGCTGCTCTCCGCGCACGGTTACGGCGGGGACACCGTGCCCGTCGTACGCGTGTCGGGGCTCGGCGCGCTGCAGGGCGACCCACGCTGGACCGCGTCGATCGAGGGCCTGCTCGACGCCGTCGACACCTATGTGCCGATGCCGGTGCGCTACACCGACGCGCCGTTCCTGCTGTCCGTGGAGAACGTGCTCACCATCACCGGTCGCGGCACCGTCGTCACCGGCGCCGTGGAGCGCGGCACGGTGCGCGTCGGGGACCGTGTGTCGGTGCTCGGCGCGGACATCGAGACGGTCGTGACCGGCCTGGAGACCTTCGGCAAGCCGATGGAGTCCGCGGAGGCCGGGGACAACGTCGCGCTGCTGCTGCGCGGGGTCGAGCGCGACAGGGTCCGCCGGGGCCATGTCGTGGCCGCGCCCGGCAGCGTCACCCCGAGCCGGCGGTTCACCGCGCAGGTCTACGTCCTGTCGGCCAGGGAAGGAGGCCGGACCACGCCGGTCACCACGGGATACCGGCCGCAGTTCTACATCCGTACGGCGGACGTCGTCGGGGATGTCGACCTCGGCGAGGCGGCGGTCGCGCGGCCCGGCGACACGGTCACCATGACCGTCGAGCTCGGCCGTGACGTGCCGCTGGAGTCCGGCCTCGGCTTCGCTATCCGCGAGGGCGGCCGCACGGTCGGCGCCGGTACGGTCACCGGCCTGCTCTGACGGTTCATCCGCGGCGCGCCTCCCCGGGCCCAGGGGAGGCGCGCCGTGCGCCGTGCGACAGACTGGGTGCCATGGCAGACACAGCTCTCGTACTGGGTGCCGGAGGCGTCACCGGCACCGCATGGGAAACCGGAATCCTGCACGGACTCGCCAAGGCGGGTGTCGACCTCTCCACCGCCGACCTGATCGTCGGAAGCTCGGCGGGGGCCATCGTGGGCGCACAGCTCGCCTCGGGCCTCGTCCCCGTCGGCGAGCTGTACGAACAGCAGCTCGCCGACCCGGAGAACGAGCAGAGCCCGGCCGGCCGCCTGGGCCCCGTCACCATCCTCCGCTACGCCCGCGCCGTGATGTCCTCCCGTACGCCCGAGGAGTACGGCCGCAGGCTCGGCACCCTGGCCAGGGACAGCCGTCCGGCGGGGACCCCGGCCGAGCGGCGAGCGATGATCGCCGGCCGGCTGCCCTCACCGGAGTGGCCCGGACGCCGCCTGCTGGTCACCGCCGTGAACGCGACGACCGGAGCACTGCACACCTTCGACCGGACGGGAATCGTTCCGCTCACGGACGCGGTCACCGCCAGCTGCGCGGTGCCCGCCGTCTGGCCGGTCGTCAGCGCGGGCGGCGGCAGCTGGATCGACGGGGGAGTGCACTCCCCGGCCAACGCCCAGCTTGCCGCGGGCTACGAGCGTGTCGTCGTCATCGCCCCCACCGCGGGCGGCAGCAGGGTGGTCGCCGCGCCGCGCGCCCAGGCCGCCGAACTGGAGGCGGCGGGCGCCCGGGTCGAGGTCATCACCCCGGACGCCGGCACCAGGAAGGCCATCGGCCGCAACTCCCTCGACCCCGCCCGCAGGGCCGCGGCGGCGAGGGCAGGACTCGCCCAGTCCGCCGCGCACACCGAGGCGGTCGCCGCGGTCTGGAACGCGTGATCCGTCGGAAGGAGGTCCCGGCGCCCGTCACAATGGGGGAGTGAACGAGCAGATACCCGTCATCCGCGACACCGGCAGCGGCACCGCACGGCTGCTGCCCGACGTGGACCGGGACCGTGCCTGGCTGCTCACGGTCGACGGCGCCCCGCAGTCGTACGTCGACCTCGACGAGCCGGAACACCTGGAATTCGAGTACGCGCGACGGCTCGGCCATGTCGCCGACCGGGCGGGCGCACCGGGCGCGCCACTGGACACCGTGCACCTCGGCGGCGGGGCGCTCACGCTGCCGCGCTACGTCGCCGCGACCCGCCCCGGCTCCCGCCAGGACGTCGTGGAGGCGGACCAGGGGCTCGTCGATCTGGTCGGCGAGCACCTCCCGCTGCCCGGGAACGCCGGGATCACGGTGCACGCCGCCGATGCCCGTCGATGGCTCGAAGAGGCGCCGCAGGCTTCCGCAGATCTCCTGATCGCGGATGTCTTCGGCGGTGCCCGGATCCCGGCCCACCTCACGTCCGTCGAGTACGCGCGTGCCGCGGGACGGGCCCTGAGACCCGGCGGAACCTACGCGGCCAACCTCGCCGACAGCGCGCCCTTCACCTTCCTGCGCTCGCAGCTGGCCAACTTCGCCGAGGTGTTCGAGGAGCTCGCCCTCATCGCCGAACCGGCGGTGCTGCGAGGGCGGCGCTTCGGGAACATGGTGCTCGTCGCCTCGCGCTCGCCCCTCGACATCGCGTCCCTGACGAGGCTGTGCGCGGCCGACGCCTTCCCCGCCCGTGTCGAGCACGGCGCGGCGCTCAGCAGGCTGGCCCGGGGCGCGAAGCCCGTGCGGGACGGCGAGGCCGTCGCCTCACCCGTGCCCCCCGACGGCGCTTTCAGCATCGGCTGACTCCCGGGCCGGCGCGGGCAGGCCGCCGGTCTCCTTCACCGTGCTGCGGCGCGTCAGGTTTCGTACGTCAGGGACGAGCAGCACACCCGCCGTCACCAGCACGATCAGCGCGGCGCAGCCCCACAGGGCCTCGCTGCGGCCGACGAGAGTCTCGACCGGGCCGGCCGCGGCCGTGGCCAGCGGCACCATGGCGACCGAGCCGAACCAGTCGTAGGCGGAGACCCGGGACAGCTTCTCCTCGGGGATCTCCTGGTGGAGGGCCGTCATCCAGGAGACGCCGAACACCTCGATGGCCACCCCGGTCACGAACATGACCGCGCAGAGGCCGGCCACCGGCAGGGGCACGGCGAGCCCCGCCGACGGCAGCGCCAGCGGGAACACGCAGAGCGTTCCGGCGAGCAGCAGCCGCCGGGGCTTCCAGCGCATCATCAGCAGCGCGCCGCCCAGCGTCCCGACCCCGAACGCGGCCAGCGCGAACCCCCAGGGCCGGGCGCCGCCGAGCTCGTCCCGGGCCACCAGGGGCCCGTACACCGCCTCGGCGGCTCCGACGACGGCTACCACCACGGAGAACTGGAGCACGATCGCCCAGAGCCAGGGGCGTCCCGCCACCTCCTGCCAGCCGTCGCGGAGATCGGCGAGCAGTCCCCGGCCCGGAGCGCGCGCGGGGATGTGGCTCACGTCGAGGAAGGCCCGGAGCACACCGGCGACGGCGAACGCCGCCGCGTCGACCGCCAGCACCCACCCCGGGTCCATCGCCGCGATCATGGCGCCCCCGAGCGCGGCGCCGCCGATGGCTGCGCCGTGCATCGACATCCGGAAGAACGCGAAAGCGCGCGCGGCCTGTTCGCCCGTCACGCTGGACATCAGCATGCCCTCGGCAGCGGGGCTGAAGAAGGCCTGGCCGGTGCCGCAGAGCGCCGTCAGCAGCATCATCTGCCACAGCTCGGCACCGCCGGTCAGGACCAGCCAGGCGAACACCGCCTGCGAGACGCAGTTGAGGGCGTTCGCGGCCACCATGACCCGGTGGCGCGGCAGCCGGTCCGCGACCGCCCCGCCGATCAGCAGGAAGAGCACCAGCGGCGCGGTGCGCGCCGCCGCCACCAGACCGACGTCGCCGCCGTCGCCGCCCGATTCCAGAACGGCGAACGCCGCCGCGATCAGAGCGCCGTGGGTACCCAGGCTCGTGATGATCGCGGCGGCGGTCAGCAGACCGAAGTTGCGGCCTGCCCGCGCGGGGCCCTGCGCGGGTGAGGGAGAAGAAAGGGCGGAAGTCACCAGGGGACTATCCCCGTCCGGTGCCCCGGTCGCCAAATGGGCGGGGTGCGCCCAGGGCTCAGGAGGTGGGTTCCACGCCCTCCGCCAGGCGCACCGTGCTGAGGATCTTCTGGACCGTCGTGTCCGGCAACTCGTCGTCCACACCGGCGTTGGCGTAGAGGACCCAGGTCGAATACTCGCCCTTGCCGTTCTTGAAGCTGAACGCGATCGACTTGCCGTCGGTGTCGCACTTGTCCTTGTTGGCCAGCCCGGTGGCGGTGGCCGTCACGACGCTGCCCGAGAGTCCCGACTTGGTCGTGTAAGGCGCGGCCTTGCCGATCTTGACCTTCTCTTTGGGGTCCTCCTGGGCGTAGGCGGCCCAGACCCAGTTGGCGGCTTCGTTGGTGGCGGCCTCGTCCGTGCTCTTGGCGCCCTGGGCCCCCTTGGTACCGACACCCGCGAGGCCGGTGTCCTCCTTGGACCCGTCCTTGTCCGCGTCGTCCACGCACCACTTGCTCTTGTAGTACGCCGGTGCCGAGAAGCCCGCGGCCGGCGGACCGGTCGGGTCCTTCACGTTTTCGAAGCCCGAGAACACACCCGTGCCCGCGACCTCCCAGTCGCCGGGAACGTCGAACTGCGTGCCCCACTTGGGGTTGGTCACGACCTTCCAGCCCGGAATCGAGGGCGCGGCGTCCTCACCGCCCCGCGGGTTCGCGACGGGGGACGACGCGGCGTCGGACGGCTTCGCCGTAGGCGACGCGGACGACTTCTTGTCGTCGGCGACGGTCGAGCTGCCCTCGTCGTCCTTGTTCATCACGACGACACCGGTGACGACCGCCGCGACGACGACCGCGGTGGCCGCGACGACGGCGACGATCGTCGTCTTCTTCTTGTCGTCCGGCTGCGGTCCGCCCGGCCCGCCGCCCTGTACGGCGTACTGCGGCACGGTCGGCTGCTGGTACGGATTGTGCTGCCACCCCGGCTGCTGTCCGGGCTGACCCTGCTGCTGATATCCCGGCTGCTGATAGGGATTCGGCTGTTGGTACCCCGGCTGCTGGTACGGGTTCTGATTCTGGTCCTGCGGGTTCTGCTCGCCCCCGGGCGGCTGCTGTCCTGGCCACATGGCCAGTAACCATAGAGGGACGGGGGTACCCGCTGCTACGGCCGCCCCTGTGAGGGGATGGTCAAAGCCTGCTACCCGTTAGTAACATCACGCCATGAGCACTGAAGAGATGACAGTCGGCGACATCCTCTCCGCGAGCGTCCCGATGGTCCGGACCCTCGGCATCACGTATCTGGAGACGACCGCGGAGCGCGCGGTCCTCTCCCTGAAGGACCAGGCCGAATACCACAACCACCTCGGCGGACCGCACGCCGGAGCGATGTTCACGCTCGCCGAGTCGGCGAGCGGCGCGATCGTCGTCGCCGCGTTCGGTGACCAGATGGCACGGGCCGTTCCGCTGCCCGTCACCACGGAGATGGCCTTCAAGAAGGTGGCCATGGGCGATCTCACCGCCACCGCGGTGCTCGGCCGCCCCGTGGCCGAGGTCGTCGCCGAGCTCGACGCGGGCAAGCGCCCGGAGTTCCCCGTGAGCGTGGAGATCCGGCGGGCCGACGGCGCCGTCACCAGCCAGATGAGCGTGGTCTGGACCCTGCGCCCGAACAGCTGATCTCCGGCCGGCATCTCCGGGCCGTCCTCGAACTGCCGGTCCCGGCGGTACATGGCCGGCCGGTCACGCGGTCCGCGTCCGGGGGCCGCGGCGGACGCTCGTGCCGGCCGGACCGGTAGGCTGCCCGCCGTGCACCACCCGTGGTGCGCGGCGGCAGATTTCTTACGGGAGGGACCGGCGTTGCACGTCCAGGAGTGGCTCGAGACCGTACCCGCGGTCAGCATTTACCTCCTGGTGGGGGTCGTCATCGGGCTGGAGAGCCTGGGCATCCCGCTGCCGGGCGAGATCATCCTCGTGAGCTCGGCGCTCCTCGCCTCCCAGCACGGCGAGGTCGACCCCGTCGTGCTCGGCGCTTGCGCGTCGGCCGGAGCGATCATCGGTGACTCGATCGGCTATGCCATCGGGCGCAAGGGCGGGCGCCCGATGCTCGCCTGGCTCGGCGGGAAGTTCCCCAAGCACTTCGGGGCGCCGCAGATCGCCATGGCGGAGCGCTCGTTCGAGAAGTGGGGCATGTGGGCGGTCTTCTTCGGCCGCTTCGTCGCGCTGCTCCGGATCTTCGCCGGCCCGCTGGCCGGTGTCCTGCGCATGCCGTACTGGAAGTTCCTGATCGCCAACATCCTCGGCGGGATCGTCTGGGCCGGCGGCACGACCGCCGTCATCTACTCGGTGGGAGTCGTCGCCGAGGCCTGGCTGAAGCGCTTCTCCTGGCTGGGCCTGCTCGCCGCCGTGCTGATCGGCCTGGTCTCGATGCTCGTACTGAGGAACCGGGCCAAGAAGGCCGCGGAGCAGGCGGAGCAGGCGGACGGCCCGCTGACGGTCGCCGCGCCCGACGCGGTGCCCGCGGCCGACTGACCCGACGCGGTGCCGGGGACGGCTGACCCGACGCGGTGCCCGGGGACGGCTGCCCCGACGCGTTGCCCGCGGCCGACTGCCCCGACGCGGTGCCCGGGGACGTCCGGGCGCGGGGCCTGGGGGCGACGGCCGGGCGCGCGACCCCGACACGTTCCCCGGGAACGACCGGCCGGGGGACGATCGACCGGGTGCGGCCCGGGGCCGGGGGCGGTCCGCTCGCCCCCCGGGCGGTGGCGGTCAGCCCTGGTGCGCCGCGCGGTGCGCCTTCGCCAGCTCCACGTAACCGGCGGCGTTGAAGGCGATGCCCTCGCGCTCCTCGGCGGTCAGCTCCCGCTTCACTTTCGCGGGTACGCCGGCCACGAGGGAGCCCGGAGGGACCCGCATCCCCTGAGGCACCAGGGCCTGTGCCGCGATCAGCGAACCGGCGCCGATGTGCGCGCCGTTGAGCACGGTGGCCCCCATGCCGACCAGGACGTCGTCCTCGATGACGCAGCCGTGCAGCACGGCGTTGTGGCCGACCGAGACCCGGGCGCCCACCGTCAGCGGGAAGCCCGGGTCGGTGTGCACGCTGCAGTTGTCCTGGATGTTGCTGTCGGGCCCGAGGGAGATGGGCCCTCCGTCGCCGCGCAGCACGGCGTGGTACCAGACGCTGGAGCCCGCTGCCATCGACACCTCGCCGATGACGACCGAGGTCGGCGCGAGGAAGGCGTCCGCGTCGATGTCCGGCTCCTTGCCGCCGATGCCGGTGACCAATGCCCGCTCTGCCATCGCCTGCTCCTCCGGTGGGTGTGGTGCGCTCGGCGCCCCTTGCTCGGCACGAACCGTAATGGACGTTCCCGGTGGTCCGGGCAGGTGGGGTGAACATCACAGCCCGCCGCGCGGACCCGTCGCCGCAGGGCCGACTACCGTGAGCGGGTGCCGAAGAACCGGAACATGTTCTCCTCCCTGGCCCGCCGACGACGTGGTGTCACGTCCCGCGCCGTCCACCGTGTCTGGGCCTGGGCGCAGGAGAACGGGGCGGTCACCGCGCAGCACCCGGGACGTCTCCGCTTCGGCCGGATCGGCGCGGGGACCCGGCTCGCCTTCCCGCAGGGCACGGTGTTCGGGGAGCCCTGGATCGAGCTCGGGGACCACTGCATCATCGGGGAACAGGTCACGCTCACCGCCGGCCTGATGCCCGATCTGGACCTCGGCTCCGATCCCATCCTCACCCTGGGCAACGGCGTGGTGCTCGGCAGGGGCAGTCATGTCATCGCTGACACGACGGTGACGATCGGCTCGGACACCTACTGCGGTCCGTACGTCTACATCACCTCGACCAACCACAGTTACGACGATCCGCACGAGCCGGTCGGCAAGCAGTGGCCGCGCATGGAGCCGGTCGTGATCGGGCCCGGCTGCTGGATCGGCACGGGCGCGGTGATCCTCCCGGGGGCCAGACTGGGCCGCAACGTGGTGGTCGCGGCGGGAGCCGTCGTGCGGGGTGAGGTCCCCGACCACGCGGTGGTGGCGGGCGCGCCCGCCCGGGTCGTGCGCAGCTGGGACCCGGAGGCGGGCTGGCAGCCGCCCCTGCGTACGCCCGCACCCGTGCCGATTCCCGACGGGATCACATCCGAACAGCTGGCCGCTGTGGCGCTCCTGGAGCAAAAGCCGGCCGAAGGGGCCTGAGCCCCTCCGCCGGCCGGTCCCCGGGCGGGCACTCAGCCCGTCGCCAGCAGAACCGTGCCGATCAGGGCGAGGCCGGCTCCCGCCGCCTGGATTCCGCGCATCCTCTCGCGGAGCACGCCTCGCGCGGCGAGCGCCGTCACCACCGGATACAGCGAGGCCAGCACGGCGGCCACGGTGACCGGACCGTGCTGGGCGGCGATCGCGTACGTGCCGTTGGCCGCGACATCGGCTAGCCCGACGAACGCCAGCGCGGGGAGCGCGGCCCGCACGACGGCGGCCCCGCCGTCCTCGGGCAGCGCGCGTCCGCCGCGGCGCACCGAGACGTACAGCGCCGTGCCGCCGACCGCGATGTTCGTGACGCGCTGGACGAAGAGGGCGAGGAAGAGGCCGGTCACGGTCGTCGACGCCTCCGCGATCAGAGCCATCACCGTGCCGAAGCCGAAGGCGGCCACCAGGGTCAGCACGACCGCCCGGCGCTGGACCGGCGCTCCGCGCAGCTGCGGCCCTCCGGCCAGGACGATCCCCACGACGGCGACCGCCACCCCCGCGAACTGCGGCAGTCCGGGCCGCTCGCCGACCAGCAGGCC
The DNA here is from genome assembly GCF_053593715.1 of Streptomyces sp. NPDC002125. Classification (NCBI taxonomy): domain Bacteria; kingdom Bacillati; phylum Actinomycetota; class Actinomycetes; order Kitasatosporales; family Streptomycetaceae; genus Streptomyces; species Streptomyces sp. NPDC002125. Next base: position 63,453 of record NZ_JBSFDD010000033.1, read on the forward strand.
CACTCCGACCGGGACCGCGACGCCGAGGGAGCCGAGCGGCGAGACCACGCCCATCGGGCCCAGGGCCAGGGCCTTGTAGAAGCTGAGCATGGCCACAGGGCCCACCGCACCCGCCGCCACCGCGAACCAGAGCAGGCCTCCTGCCTCGCTCCAGGCGCCGGTCGCGAGCACCACGGCACCCAGCACCACGGCGGCGATGCACTGCGACACGACCACCACGGTCAGGGCGGGGGTACGCCGGGTGAGCACGCCGCCCCCGAAATCGGCCAGGCCCCACAGCAGGCTCGTGGCCAGGGCGAACAGTGCTGTCATCGGTGCCTCGCAGTACAGTGCGGTGGTCGTGGGTACACCACACCGTAGTGCATTATTTTCGACCCTGGCATCCAGAATATTGGACGGAACGTGTCTGACCTCGATCAGCTCACCCAGTCGCTCGCGCGCAACCTCAAGCTCTGGCGGGGCGAGCGCGGCTTCACCCTGGACGCACTCGCGGCCCGAGCGGGGGTCAGCCGGGGCATGATCATCCAGATCGAGCAGGCGCGTACGAACCCGAGCATCGGCACCACCGTCAAGCTCGCCGACGCGCTGGGGGTCAGCATCACCACCCTGCTCGACTACGAGCAGGGCTCGCAGGTGCGTCTGGTGCCCGCGAGCCAGGCGGTGCGCCTGTGGTCCACGGAGGCGGGCAGCTCGACCATGCTGCTGGTGGGCACGGAGGCCCGGGGGCCGATCGAACTCTGGAGCTGGCGCCTGATGCCCGGTGAAGGGAGCGCCTCCGACCCGCACCCGGTCGGGACGGTGGAGCTCCTCCATGTCACCGCGGGCGAGCTGACGCTGGTCGTCGACGGTGAGGCGCACGCGGTGCCGGCGGGCACCTCGGCGACGTTCGAGGCCCATGTGCCGCACATCTACCGCAACGAGGGCGCCGTCCCCATGGAACTCACCATGGCGGTGTCCATCCCACCGGTCCGCAGGGAGGGTAAGTGGGTCGCTGGCGAAGGCTGTTAGCGTGGCGGCATGCACGCACCCCTGGGCGACTTCGCCGATGCCTCTCCCGCAGCCGAGCGGCTGGAACTGCTCACCCCGCCCGTCGCGAAGGCCGTGGCGGAGGGCTGGGGCGGTGTCCCCGCCGAATCGGTCGTCCATGTCGACACGGACCCGGAGATCGCCGACACGGCCGTCTTCACGGAGCACTACGGCGTCGACCTGCTGAAGCGGTCCGCCAACTGCGTGGTGGTGGCGGGCAAGCGGGGCGGAGAAGTCACCCTTGCCGCGTGTGTGGTGCTGTCGCACACCCGCGTCGATGTGAACGGGACGGTACGCAGGCATCTCGGGGCCCGCAAGGCGTCGTTCGCCCTGATGGACACGGCGGTCGGCGAGACCGGCATGGAGTACGGCGGGATCACTCCCATCGGGCTCCCCGCCGGCTGGCCCCTGCTGCTCGACCCCGCCGTGGCCGACGAGGAATGGGTCCTGATCGGCAGCGGCAGCCGCCGCGGCAAGCTGATCGTCCCGGGCAAGGCCCTGGCGGCACTGCCGGGCGCGGTCCTGGTGGAGGGCCTCGGGGTCTGAGTCCGGCCCCGTGGCGACGGGGCAGGCCCGGACGGGGACGCCCCTTCGCGACGGGGCCCGGCGACGAACCGGGCGACCTGGAGCGGCCTGGCACCCCGGACCGGCCGAGCGGGACATCCGGTGGACCGGGCGGCGCGGGAGGACCGGCGCTGAGCCGGTGCCGGGCCGGTGCGCTCAGCCTGTGCTGGCCGCCGCGCTCAGCTGGTGCCGGGCCGGTGCTGGACCGCCGCCCTCAGCCGGTGCCGGGCCGGTGCTCCTTCAGCCACCCTGTGGCGAAGTCCACCGCCGCCCGGAAGCGGAACAGGCGGCTTGGGGCCGAGCCCACCGCGCCCGTGCGCACCGATCCCTCGGCGGCCCGGCGTACGAAGTCGTGCCCCAGTGCGGGGAAGTCGCTGTCGTCCAGCTCGATGTCCTCGTACTGCCACCAGCGGCGTCTGCCCTCCGGAGCCACCACACAGCGGTAGAGGCGGCGGGCCGGGGCTGGCAGGCGGTACTCCGCGAGATGGAAGGCCGTGCAGCTCTCGAAGCCCGTGCCCAGCAGCAGGACCTGCGCGTCCGCCTCGTACAGCCGGGCGAGGGGGGAGTCCTCGCCGAGGTGGCAGTCCTGGCGGTGGCCCGCGAGCAGCTCGTCCGCCGCCGGGCCGATCGCGGCGAACGAGGTCTGCGGGTGCCCGCTGCGCAGCGCGCCGGGAGTCAGCCGCACCGTCTCGGCCAGCGCGCCCATGGCACGTGCGGGAGACACCGCCGGGTCGAACGGAGGCATCGTCGCGCGCACCGCGGCACGCGCCTGCTCGCTCAATCCGTGGACGCGGTCCAGGTAGGAGCGCGAGGTGTCCGAATTCTCCGGGGTGAAGGCGGGGACGACCAGCGTCCCCTCCGGCCCCAGAGCCCGGCGGAGGGCGCCCGCCATCGTCTCGGCGTCGCCGCCCGCGGAACGCATCGAGCAGTGCACCAGCAGGACGCCGCCGCCCCGCACACCCAGCCCGTCCAGCTGAGTGGCGGCGCGCTCACCGCCGAGAAGGAGTCGCTGTGTCACAGCCCACATTCTCCCCGCCCGGGAGCCACTGCGGCACCACTCCTTCCGGACAGGAAGGCGCGCTGCGGCGCTGCGGGGGCGCGACCGGGGCGTGCGGTTCAGCCGGACGCGCCGGCCGGGCGCGACGCTTCAGCCGGCCGGGCGCGACGCTTCAGCCGGAGACGCCGGTCAGGCGGTGTGCTTGAGCCGGGGTATCTCGATCGCCGGGCAACGGTTCATCACCATGTCGAGCCCCGCCGCGCGTGTGCGCCCGTACGCCTCTTCGTCGATCACCCCGAGCTGGAACCAGACCGCCTTCGCGCCGGCCGCCACCGCCTCGTCCGCCACGCCCCCGGCCAGGTCGCTGTTGACGAAGACGTCCACCACGTCGACGGGGAAAGGTATGTCCGCCAGGGAGGCATAGCCCTGCTCGCCGTGGACCGTCTCGGCCTTGGGGTGCACCGGCACGATCCTCTTGCCGTAGGCCTTGAGGACCCCCGCCACCCCATAGGCCGCGCGGGAGCGGTTGCCGGACAGGCCGACCACCGCCCAGGTGTCGCCCGAGTCCTGGAGAATCCTGCGGATCGTCTCATCGTCTGCGTACATGCCCGGAGAACGGACGGCCCGCCCTACGCATTCCCCACGGGAGGGTGAATCCGCAGGACGGACCGGCGCATAGGGTGGCCTGATGCAGGAGCAGTACCGCACCGTCGCCCGCGCGGGCGTGCACGAGACCGAGGTCAGCCGATCGCGCTTCCTCTGCGCGCTCGCCCCCGCCGCCACCGAGCAGGAGGCGCAGGAGTTCGTCGCACGCGTCCGCAAGGAGCACCCCACCGCCAACCACAACTGCTACGCCTATGTGATCGGCGCCGACGCCTCCGTGCAGAAGGCCAGCGACGACGGGGAGCCCGGCGGGACGGCGGGAGTCCCCATGCTCCAGATGCTCATGCGCCGCGAGACGCGGTACGTCGTCGCCGTGGTCACGCGCTACTTCGGCGGCGTCAAGCTGGGCGCGGGCGGGCTGATCCGGGCGTACGGAGGGGCGGTCGGGGAGGCGCTGGACGCGCTGGGCACGACCACCCGCAGGCGATTCAGGCTGGCCACCGTCACCGTCGACCACCAGCGGGCGGGCAAGCTGGAGAACGATCTGCGCGCCACCGGTGTGGACGTGCGCGAGGTGTCGTACGCCGAGGCGGTGACCATCGGGGTCGGGCTGCCCGACGCCGAGGTCGACGGCTTCAGGGCCTGGCTGGCGGACGCCACGGCCGGCACTGCGACGCTCGAACTGGGTGGCGAGGCGTACGGGGACGTCCGAGGCGGATGAGGGGTCCGGGGCCGGACGGCATTAGCGTGGTCGGGTCCGCCGCGGATCTCCGGGGTGGGCGAGTGCCGGACCTGTGGGGTCCTGGGGGCGGAGGAAGAGGAACATGCGGGTCGAAGCCGTCGGAGTGATGTCGTGAGGATTCTGCACACCTCGGACTGGCATCTGGGGAGGTCGTTCCACCGTGTCCCGATGCTCGACGCCCAGGCCGCCTACCTCGACCACCTCGTGGACACCGTCCGGGCACGGTCGGTCGACGTGGTCGTCGTCGCGGGCGACGTCTACGACCGGGCCGTCCCGCCGCTCTCGGCCGTCCAGCTCTTCGACGACGCACTGCACCGGCTCGCCGCCGCCGGTGTGCCGACCGTCATGATCTCCGGAAACCACGACTCGGCCCGCAGGCTCGGCGTCGGCGCGGGGCTCATCGCGCGGGCCGGCATCCATCTGCGTACCGACCCCGCCGACTGCGCCACCCCGGTCGTGCTGCCGGACCCCGAAGGGGGTGACGTGGCGTTCTACGGGCTGCCCTATCTGGAACCCGCGCTCGTCAAGGACAGCCTGGGCGCCTCGAAGGCGGGGCACGAAGCCGTCCTCACCGCGGCCATGGACCGGGTGCGCGCCGATCTCGCGACCCGGCCCGACGGCACGCGCTCGGTGGTCCTCGCCCATGCCTTCGTGGCGGGCGGAGAGCCCAGCGACAGCGAACGCGACATCACCGTCGGAGGTGTCGCCGCGGTCCCCGCCGGAGTCTTCGACGGCGTCGACTACGTGGCGCTCGGCCACCTGCACGGCTGCCAGACGGTCACGGAACGCGTGCGCTACTCCGGCTCACCGCTCGCGTACTCCTTCTCCGAGCACACGCACCGCAAGACGATGTGGCTGATCGACCTCGCCGCCGGCGGCGACCTCGTGGCCGAACGCGTGGAATGCCCGGTGCCCCGCCCGCTCGCACGGCTCAGGGGACGCCTGGAAGCCCTCCTGGAGGATCCCGCGCTCGACCGGCACAGGGATGCCTGGGTGGAGGCCACGCTCACCGACCCCGCGCGGCCCGAGGAGCCGATGGCCCGCCTGCTCGAACGCTTTCCGCACACCCTCAGCCTCGTCTTCGAACCCGAGCGCGCCCCGGACGACCCCTCCGCCTCGTACGCCCAGCGGCTCAGGGGCCGCGACGACCAGCAGATCGCGGAGGACTTCGTGGCCCATGTACGCGGCGGAAGCGGCCCCAGCGCACGGGAGCGGACGGTGCTGCGCGCCGCCTTCGACGACGTACGGATCGACGACGTGATCGGCGAGGTGTCCCGTTGAGGCTGCACAAGCTCACCCTCACCGCGTTCGGGCCCTTCGGCGCGACCCAGGAGGTCGACTTCGACGCGCTCTCCTCCGCCGGGATCTTCCTCCTGCACGGACCGACGGGGGCGGGCAAGACCTCCGTGCTCGACGCCGTCTGCTACGGGCTCTACGGCACGGTGCCCGGCGCCCGGCAGAGCCCCGGCACCTCGCTGCGCAGTGACCACGCCCCGGTGGACCTGCCGACCGAGGTGTGCCTGGAGCTGACCGTCGGCGGGCGCCGGCTGGAGATCACCAGACGGCCCGCCCAGCCCCGGCCCAAGAAGCGGGGCGGCGGCTTCACCACCGAGAAGGCCCAGAGCTGGCTCCGCGAGTACGACACCGAGCACGGCTGGAAGGCGCTCAGCCGCTCCCACCAGGAGATCGGCGAGGAGATCGGCGGGCTCATCGGGATGAGCCGTGACCAGTTCTGCCAGGTAGTGCTGCTGCCCCAGGGCGACTTCGCGCGGTTCCTGCGCGCGGACGCGGAGGCACGCGGCAAGCTGCTCGGCCGGCTCTTCGACACCCGCCGGTTCGCGGCCGTCGAGGAACGCCTGGCCGAGCTGCGACGCATGGCCGAGGCCCGGGTGAAGGCGGCGGACGAACAGGTCCTCGCCCTCGCCCAGCGCATCGCGCAGGCGGCCGGCCCCGCGGCGGACGAGATGGCACAGCCCGCGGAGCGCCCCGGCGAACCAGGACTCGCCGAGGGCGTCCTGCGGTGGGCCGCCGTCGCACGCAGCGGCGCCCGCGAACGGCTTGACATCGCCCAGTGCGTCCTGGCCGAGGCGGAGGGCCGGAACACCGCCGCACGCCAGGCACTCGAAGCCGAGACCGAGCTGGCCCGGCTCCAGCAGAGGTACGAGGAGACCCGCCGCCGCGCGGCCGGGCTGGAGGAGCGCCGCGCCGAACGCGACCGCTGCCACGAGCAGTTGACCCGCGCGCGCAAGGCGGACCTGGTCGCCCCCGCGCTCGGCCTGCGGGACGAGGCGGACCGCGCCCACCGCACGGCTCTGGCCGCCCGCGAGCGCTCCCGGGCCGAGCTGCCTCCCGCCCTGGCCGAAGCGGGCTTCGACCAGCTCGCCGAGAGGGAACGCGGACTCCGGGCCGAGCTGGGCGCACTCGACGCCGCGCGCCGGGCGGAACGGCGCAGCAGGGACATCGACGCCGAACGGGCCGGCCTGGAGAGGCAGTCGCGCGCCGACGACGAGCTGATCCAGGAGGCGGAGACCTGGCTGGCCGGCTGGGACGTGACGCACCGGAGCCTCAGGGAACGCGTCGAGACCGCGCAGGACGCGGCGACCAGGGCGGAACAGCTGGCCGGCCGGCTCGGCCCCGCACGCAGGAGGCTGGACGCGGCACGGAGGCGCGACGCCCTCTCCGTACAGGCGGAGACGGCGGCGGCCGCTCTCACGGCGGCCAGGGAGCATGCGGTGGCCGCGCACGAGAAGTGGCTCGGGCTGCGGGAACAGCGGCTGCGGGGGATCGCGGCGGAGCTCGCGGGCCGGCTCGTCGACGGAGTGGCGTGCACCGTGTGCGGCTCGGCCGAACACCCGGAGCCCGCCCGGGCCGAGGACGGTCACGTGGACCGGGCTACCGAGGAGGCGGCCCTCGCCGCCCATCAGCGGGCCGACCTGGCGCGCGCCGAGGCCGAGGGCGAGCTCGTAGTACTGCGTGAGCGACTCGCCGCGGCGCGCTCGGAGGCGGAGGAACCGGAGGACGCGGGCGCACCGCTGCCGGCGGCCGGGGGCGGTCTTCCCGTGCCGGAGGACCGCACCCCCGTATCCGTCGCCGAGCTGCAGGAGTCCGTTGACCGGCTGGCCCGTGAGCACATGGACGCACACCGCCTGGCCGCAGGAACACACGGTGCCAGGGAAGCCCTCGCCGCCGCCGAGCGCGAGCATCTGGGCCGGCTCGACGACCGGCAGAAGGCGGAGCGCCGCGCCGCCGCCCGCACCTCGCAGCGGGAAGCGCTCGACCGTGAGCAGTCCGCGCTGGAGGCCGAGCTGGCCAAGGCGCGGGGCGCCTGCGACTCCGTCGCTCAGCACGCCGACCTGCTGGAGCGTCGTATCGGTCTGCTCGCGGGGGCGGCGGAGGCCCTCCGGGAGGAACAGCGTGCCGCCGAGCGGCTCAAGGAGGCCGACGGCCGGCTGGCGGACGCCGCGTTCCGGGCCGGGTTCGACACCCCGGAGGCCGCCGCCGCGAAGCTGCTCGGCGACACCGCGCAGCGGGAGCTCCAGCACCGGATCGACGCCTGGCAGACGGAGGCCGCCGCGGTTGCCGACCGGCTTGCCGAGGAGGACGCCAGGGCGGCGGCCGACCGTCCGCCCGCGACACCGGACACCGCGCGTGAAGCCCACGAGCTGTCCGTGATGCTCCTGCGCGACAGCGCCGCCGCACACTCCGCGGCGCGGGAGCGCGGCGCCGAACTCGACCGGCTCTCCCGCCGGGCCGAGGACGACGTACGAGCTCTCGGGCCGCTGCGCCAGGAGTACGACCGGGTGGCCCGCCTCGCCGGGCTCACCGCCGGCACATCGGCCGACAACGAGCGGAAGATGAGGCTGGAGGCGTACGTACTGGCCGCCCGCCTCGAACAGGTGGCCGCGGCTGCCACGGCCCGGCTCCAGCGGATGTCCTCGGGCCGCTACACCCTGGTCCACTCCGACGAGCGCAGCGGAGGCCGCAGGGCGGGGCTCGGGCTGCACGTCGTCGACTCCTGGACGGGCCGGGAGCGTGACACGGCCACCCTCTCCGGCGGTGAGACCTTCTTCGCCTCGCTGGCCCTCGCGCTCGGCCTCGCCGATGTGGTGACCGACGAGGCGGGCGGCGTACGACTGGACACGCTGTTCATCGACGAGGGCTTCGGGAGCCTCGACGACCAGACCCTGGACGAGGTGCTCGACGTCCTGGACTCGCTGCGCGAACGCGATCGCAGCGTCGGCATCGTCAGCCACGTGGCCGACCTGCGCCGCCGGATCCCCGCCCAGCTCGAAGTGGTGAAGGAACGCCACGGCTCGGCGGTGCGCCACCGGGTGGCGGGCGCGCTCAGCGGCTGACCGGGCGGCGGGGGAGGGGTGTCCCGCCCGCTTCCCGGCGGCGGCGCCTCGACCCCGGCCGTTCCCGTGGTGACGGTAACGGCGAAGAGGGGACCGGCGATCGATCGCCGGCCCCCTCGGCCTCGGGCCGCCCCCCGGCCCTCCGGGATCTCGGGACCCCGCCAGGCCCCGGCCCGGCAGGGGTCAGAGCCGGGACAGCTCGTCCACCAGGTCGTCCAGGCCCAGCGAGCCCTGGGACAGGGCAGCCATGTGCCAGGCCTTGAGGTCGAACGCGTCGCCGTGCGCCTTACGGGCGTTCTCCCGGCCCAGCAGCCACGCACGCTCGCCCAGCTTGTAGCCGATCGCCTGCCCCGGCATCGACAGATAGCGGGTCAGCTCGCTCTCCACGAAATCGGCGGGACGGCCGCTGTGGCTGCCGAAGAACTCCTCCGCCAGAGCCGGAGTCCACCGCTCACCCGGGTGGAAGGGCGAGTCCGCGGGAATCTCCAGCTCCAGGTGCATGCCGATGTCGACGATCACCCGGCAGGCACGCATCATCTGCGCGTCGAGATAACCGAGGCGGCGCTCCGCGTCGGGCAGGAACCCCAGCTCGTCCATGAGCCGCTCGGCGTAGAGCGCCCAGCCCTCGGCGTTGGCGCTGACCTGGCCGACCGAGGCCTGGTAGCGCGAGAGGCTCTCGGCGACATGCGTCCACTGGGCGATCTGGAGATGGTGGCCCGGCACGCCCTCGTGGTACCAGGTCGACACCAGGTCGTACACGGGGAAGCGGGTCTCGCCCATCGTGGGCAGCCAGGTGCGGCCGGGGCGCGAGAAGTCCTCCGAGGGACCGGTGTAGTACGGAGCGGCGGCGCCTCCCGCCGGGGCGATCCGCGACTCGACCTTCCGCACGCGCTCGGCGAGTTCGAAGTGGGTCCCGTCGAGCGCCTCGATCGCCTCGTCCATCAGGCTCTGCAGCCAGACCCGGACCTCGTCCACGCCCTCGATGTGCTTGCCGTGGACATCGAGATGGGCGAGCGCCTCCCACGGGCCCGCGCCCGGAAGGATCTTGTCGGCCTCGGTCTTCATCTCGGCCAGCAGCCGGTGGTATTCGGACCAGCCGTACGCGTACGCCTCGTCCAGATCCAGGTCCGTGCCGTTGAACTGGCGTGCCCAGCGGGCGTAGCGCTCGCGGCCCACGGTGTCGGGAGCGCCCTCGATCGCGGGGGCGTACACGTCCCGCATCCAGTCCCGGAGGGCGACCAGGCTCGCGGCGGCCTGGCCTGCTGCCTCGTCCAGCTCCTCGCGCAGCGAGTCCGGGCCGTCGGCCACGAAGTCCTGGAAGAAGCCCGGGCCGTCCTGCCCGGCCCAGGCGCCCAGCTGCCCGATGAACGTGGCGGTCGGGCGCGGGCCGGCGTACAGCTTGCGCTCCAGACCGAGCGCGAGCGAGGAGCGGTACCCCTCCAGCGCGGCCGGAACGGCCCGCAGGCGCTCCGCGACGGCGGCCCAGTCCTCGTCGGTGGCGGTAGGCGTGGCCGTGAACACATCACGGAGACTGTGGGCGGGGGAGTGGATGTTGGAAACGGCCCGGAGGCCCTCCTCGGCCTCGTGGACGGCGAGTTCGGCCGTCAGGCGCTCCCGCAGGAGCCGTGCGCAGCGCCGCTCCTCCTCGGCGTCCGCCCCCGGCACCTGCTCGGCGACGTCGAGTTCGGCGAGCGTGCGGCGGATGAGTGCGGCCGAAGCGGCCTGACCGGTGGGCGAGAAATCGGGCAGCCGGCGGGAGCTTTCCGCGACACCGAGATAGGTACCGGTGATCGGGTCGAGTTCGATGATTGCGTCGACGTACGCGTCGGCGACCTGGCGCGGCAGTGCGCTGCTCGAAGTGTCTGACATGTGGACATCCTCGTACGGCGAGGGCCCTCCCGTCACGGGGAATCCGACTTCGGACTCAGCCATGATCCAAACGGGACTCTACGGTTCGGGGGAGTCGGAGGACGTCCCGGCTGCGCCGCCGGCGGACCGCGTCCCGGACGAGGGCGGCATCAGCGGACCGCACTCCCACTGCTGGAAGATCAACCGCGTGTCCACCCGGGCCACTTCGCGGCGGGAGGTGAACTCGTCCAGCACCAGGCGCTGAAGATCCGAGGGGTCCGCCACGGCCACATGCACCAGATAGTCGTCGGGCCCGGTGAGGTGGAAGAACGCCCGGGACTCCGGCAGCGCCCGGATCCGCTCGACGAACGGACCGATCAGATCCCTGCGGTGCGGGCGGACCTGCACGAGAAGCAGCGCCTCCAGACCCCGCCCGATCCTGGCCGGATCGAGCCGCAGCCGGTGCCCGAGGATCACCCCCGAGCGGCGCAGCCGCGCCACCCGGTCCAGACAGGTGGACGGGGCCACCCCGACTTCGGCGGCGAGCTCCCGGTAGGTCGTCCGGGCATCGTTCTGCAGCAGACGCAGAATATGCAGATCGACCGGATCGAGAGCGACGGATTCAGGCATTCGGCGAACGTAACACGGGTACGGGGCACACTCGGCCGGGTGTTGTTCAGGCTGGTGGCATGGACACCGAAGCCTCCTCGCCGACATCCCCGGTCCCCTTCCGGTCCAGGGCGCTCGCCACCGAAGCCGTGCACGCGGGACGCGACGATCTCGCCTCTCTCGGGCTGCACGCCGCGCCCATCGATCTGTCCACCACCTATCCCTCGTACGACTCCCGTGGAGAGGCCGAACGCATCGACGCCTTCGCCACCACAGGGGCCAGGCCCGAAGGACCGCCGGTCTACGCACGGCTGGACAACCCGACGACCTCCCGCTTCGAGACCGCGCTCGCCCAGCTGGAAGGCACCGCGAGCGCCGTCGCGTTCGCCAGTGGAATGGCGGCGCTCACCGCCGTGCTGCTGGCCCGCGCGAGCCTGGGGCTGCGCCATGTCGTCGCGGTGCGCCCGCTGTACGGATGCAGCGATCACCTCCTCGGCGCCGGGCTGCTGGGCACCGAGGTGACCTGGACGGACCCGGCGGGAATCTCCGACGCGATCAGGCCGGACACCGGCCTCGTGATGGTCGAGACGCCCGCGAACCCCACGCTGGCCGAGATCGACATCCGGGCCGTGGCGCACTCCTGCGGCTCGGTGCCGCTGCTGGTGGACAACACCTTCGCCACCCCCGTGCTCCAGCGGCCGACCGCGCACGGAGCCAGGATCGTGCTGCACAGCGCCACGAAGTACCTCGGAGGCCACGGAGATGTGATGGGCGGTGTCGTCGCCTGCGACGAGGAGTTCGCGGCGACGCTGCGGCAGGTGCGGTTCGCCACCGGAGGCGTCCTGCATCCGATGGCCGGCTATCTGCTGCTGCGCGGTCTGTCGACACTGCCGGTACGGGTCCGCGCGGCCTCTGCCTCCGCGGCGGAACTCGCCCGCAGGCTCTCCGCCGATCCGCGCGTCGCCCGGGTCCACTACCCGGAGGTGGGCGGCGCGATGGTGTCGTTCGAGGTCTTCGGGGACCCTCACAGGATCATCTCGGCGGTCCGGCTGATCACACCCGCCGTGAGCCTCGGCAGCGTGGACACCCTCATCCAGCATCCGGCCTCCATCAGCCACCGCATCGTGGCCGAGGGAGACCGGCGGGCCGCTGGTGTCGGCGACCGTCTGCTGCGTATGTCGGTCGGACTGGAGGACGTCGAGGATCTCTGGGCCGACCTGTGTCAGGCGCTCAGCGACGAACCTGCTGTTCCGCCTGCCCGGTCCGGGGGAGCGGCCGTGCCGCCGGTGTCACGGAACCGGCCGTCGGCTGGGCCGCGGACGGGGTCAGCCGGGCGGTGATGACGAGGGTGCCCTCCTCGATCTGGTAGTCGAGAGGCAGCGACAGCGCCCGCATGGCGGCGACCATCCCCGTGTTGTGGGCCTGTGTCACCGCGTACACGCTGTCGCAGCCCGCCTCGACGGCCAGGGCCACCAGCCGGCCGAGGAGCTCGGAACCGATGCCGTGGCGCTGCCAGTCGTCCTCGACGAGCAGGGCCACCTCGGTCTCGTCCCCGTCCCAGAGCAGGTGGCCGAGCGCCACCAGCCGGCCGGAGGCCGTCTGCACGGCGAGGGTGCGGCCGAAGCGCGGGCTGAGCAGGTGGTCCAGATAGCGGTCGGCGTCCCGGACCGGGCCGTGGTAGCGCAGGCCGAGCGTGCGCTCGGAGCAGCGGTCGTGCATGGCACGCGCGGCACCGAGGTCGGAGCGGTCAGCGCGGCGGACGGTGATCTCGTTGCCCTCCGGCAGCGTGAGGATGTCCTCGCTGCGCGGGACGCGCGGGCCGAGCCGGGTGTCGAGCTCGACCAGGGCGCGGGCCCGGGCGAATTCGGTCGGGGTGAACGGGAGGTACGGCCGCTCGACGGTGATCACGCCGCCCGAGGGATCGCGCAGCCGCATCACGGTGTCCTCCAGGACACCTTCGACCGGCGCGCTCTCCCCGGTGGGGCGGCCGGTGACCGACAGGGCAGGGAGCGAGTGGATGGTGCACCGGCCGAGGAGCTGGCGCAGCGCCAGCGGAAGCTCGGCGGCGTCCAGCGCGGTGCGGGTCGCGAGCCCGAGGACGCGGGTGGGCGTGTCCACCAGGTCGTGGGCGTCCGCGCGCTCGATCCAGGTCGAGGAACCGCCGGCGGCGGAGATCTCCCGGGTCAGCTGCTGGGGCGTCAGCGCCGCCGGGGCGCGCAGCAGGAACTCGTCGACGGTGCCTTCCGCCAGCGGGTGGGTCTGCAGGGTCAGGATGTCGATCCGGTGGCGGGCGAGGGCGATGCAGAGGGCGGCCAGGGTGCCGGGGGTGTCCCGTACGGTCGTCCGCATCCGCCACAGCACCGTCTCGAACACCTCGTCGGCGCCCGAGCCGGTGACGGCGGCGGCGACCCCGGGATCCGCGCCGGCGCCGGTATCCGGGGGCGGCGCGTGGCTGTGCCTGCGTGCCCACCATGTGTGGAACGCGGCCGTGGCGATCAGGGCCACGGCCGAGGCTCCGAGGAGATAGGGCCCGTCGGGCTGGTGCCCGATCAGATTGGCGATCGCGTCGGCCACGGCGACCGCCGTGAACAGTGCGGCCAGCTCGATCAGGTCCCGCCGCCAGTGGTGCGGACGGCGGGCACTCTTCGCGGATGTCACATCAGTCATGTCTCCTACTGTGACCGAACGGTGTTGCCTGATCACGAACGGATTGTGACTGATGGGTTACGTGTGGATCTGGTCGCCTTCAGCACCTTTCTCACGCCAAGGGGAGGGGCCCGCCCCTTGCTCTCGTGAGGGCTCCGCCGCACGCCGTACCGAGGGCTCCGAGCGGGGCCACCGGCCCGGCCGGAGCCCTGGCCGGCCTCAGGTCACTGCCCGGTACGCCCCGGCTGCAGCACCTTGGTGAACAGGACGGTGCCGCCCTGGGCCCGGAGCCGCACCGTCAGCTCCCCGCTCCCGCCGTCGATGTCGACCTCTCCGAAGAACTGCGGCGACTCCATGGGCGATACGTTCGCCCGGTCGGGTGCCCGGACGAAGACACGCTCCGGTCCGAAGGTGCCGTCCAGCGCGTTGGCCGGGAAGCCGCCCGCGGCGAGCGGCCCCGACACGAACTCCCAGAACGGCGCGAAGTCCTTGAACGCCGCGCGCTCGGGTGCGTAGTGCTGAGCCGAGGTGTAGTGCACATCCGCGGTGAGCCAGACGGTGCCGGTGATACGCCGGTGCTTGATGTACCGCAGCAGCTCCGCGATCTGCAGCTCCCGCCCCAGCGGCGCGCCCGGATCGCCCTGCGCGACCGCCTCGAAGTCCGTGGCACCGTCCGGGACCACCAGTCCCAGCGGCATGTCGGCCGCGATCACCTTCCACACCGCCCGCGACCGTGAGAGCTCGCGCTTGAGCCAGGTCAGCTGCTCGGCGCCGAGGATGCCCGTGGTGTCGTCGGACTGCCTGTTGGGGGAGTTGGAGTTGCGGAACGACCGCATGTCCAGCACGAACACGTCAAGCAGCGGACCATGGCGTACGACGCGGTGCATGCGCCGCTCCTGGGGCGACGCCTGGAGCGTCGGTACGGGGAAGTACTCCCTGAACGCCCGCATCGAACGCGCGGCCAGCAGATCCACGTTCTTCTCCGTGTACCGGACGTCGTCGAGGATCTGCCCGGGGTACCAGTTGTTGCGCACCTCGTGGTCGTCCCACTGGACGATGGAGGGCACCTGCGCGTTGAAGGCCCGGACGTTGTCGTCCAGCAGGTTGTACCGGAAGTTGCCCCGGTACTCGTCCAGGGTCTCGGCCACCTTCGACTTCTCGGACGTCGTGATGTTGCGCCAGACCCGCCCGTCGGGGAGGGGCACGCTGGGTTCGAGCACCCCGTCCGCGTAGATGTTGTCACCGCTGCACAGGAAGAAGTCGGGGTTCAGGCGGCGCATCTCGTCGTAGACCCGGTAGCCGCCGATGTCGGGGTTGATGCCCCAGCCCTGGCCCGCGATGTCGCCGGACCACAGGAACCGCACCCCGTCCCGGCGGGTCGCCGGAGCGGTGCGGAAGGTGCCGTACACAGGCTTGCCGGTGCGGCGCGGGTCGTCCGGGTCGTGGAGCGTCACCCTGTAGTGCACCTGCTCGCCGGCCGGCAGACCGTACAGAGGTGTCGTCCCGGTGAAGTCGGTGAGGGAGCCGATCAGCGGGCCGTGCCAGGTGCGGGCGCGGCGGAAGGACTCGGTCGCCGACGTCTCGACCACCATCCGGGCGGGGCGGTCCGAACGCACCCACACCAGGGCGGACGACGCCGTCACATCACCGACCTGCACGCCCCAGGACGCGCTCGGCCGGCCCGACAGCGCGAAGGCGGGCGCGGCCATGAGCGTCGCGGGTGCGGCGACCGCGGCCGAGGCGAGGAGCGAGCCGCGCAGGACTGCGCGGCGGGCCGGGGCCGGGATGCGGGGACGGTTCGACATCGATGCGCCTCCAGGGCGAGCTGGACTGCCCGAACGGCTGCTCCGTACAGGCGGCTTGCGGACCCATACCTAGTCCCCGGCGGCAGCGGCCACGCCAACCACAGATGAACAACCGGTCGCGCCGTGCCTCAGGGCCGTCCCGTCATCCCTGGGACAGCCCTCAGGCCCGGACAGCGTCGGCCAGGAGACGGATGCCTCGGGTGATGACCGCGGGGGCCAGATGCGCGTAACCGAGCATGAGCGGGACCGTGCCGTCGTCGTGGTCCTGGGCGCGCCCCGCCGCGTACGAGGCCAGTGAACGAAGCGCGATACCGGCCCCGGCGGCCCGCCGCAGGAAGTCCGTCTGCGGTCCGTACCGTTCGGGGAGCCGGGCGATGATGTGCAGACCCGCGGCGATGCCGCTGACCTCCGTGCCCGGGAAGTGGCCGGCGAGTGCCTCCGTCAGGGCGTCCCGGCGCTCCCGGTACGCGCGCTGGCAGCGGCGCAACTGGCGGTCGTAACCCCCGCCCGTGACGAAGTCCGCCAGGACCGCCTGGTCGAGCGAGGGGTTGCCGAGATCCATCGTGCGCTTGCGGGCCACGATCTCGTCGGTCATGGCGGCCGGGGCGATCAGCCAGCCGAGCCGCAGACCGGGCGCCAGGGACTTGCTGACCGAGCCGGTGTACACGACGTGCTCCGGGTCCAGGCCCTGGAGGGCACCGACCGGCGCGCGGTCGTAACGGAAGTCGCCGTCGTAGTCGTCCTCCATGATCACCCCCGAGGTGTCGCGGGCCCAGTCGAGCAGCGCGCCGCGCCGCTCGGCGGAGTAGGCGATCCCGGTGGGGAACTGATGCGCCGGGGTCGTGACCACGGCGCGCACGCCGGAGCGCAGGAGAGGCGCCAACGCGAGCCCCTCGCCGTCGAGCGGAAGGGGAACGGCGGTCAGCCCCGCGGAGGCGAACAGCGAGGCGTGTTCCGGGCTTCCGGGGTCCTCGACACCGACCGAGGCCGCGCCTTGCGCGCGCAGGACGAACCCGAGAAGTGTCGTCGCCTGGGCCACGCCCGAACACACCACCACCCGCTCAGGATCGGCCACGACGCCGCGACGCCTGGCCAGCAGGGAGGCGAGGGCCACACGCAGCTCCGGCAGGCCGCGAGGATCGGGATAGCCGAGGGCGCTGTGCGGCAGCCGGTCCAGGGCCGCGCGGTGTGCGGCAGCCCAGGCGCTGCGCGGGAACAGCGACAGATCCGGCGTGCCCGGACGGAAGTCCACCCGCGCGCCGGTCGCACGCGGTGACAGATCCCGCGCACTCCCCGCCGATGGCCGCACCGCACCGCCCACCCAGGTGCCCGCCCCACGGCCCGCGCGCAGATAGCTTTCCGCGGTCAGCTGCTCGTACGCCTCGGTCACCAGCCCGCGCGAGACCCCGAGATCGGCGGCGAGTTCACGGCTGGCGGGCAGCCGGGTCCCGGCCGGCAGCCGTCCGGAACGCACGGCCTCCCGCAAGGCCGACTGCAGGGCCCGGCCCCGCTGGCGCGGAGGAGCTGCCACGGCGGGAAGCAGCAGCTCCCAGGCGGCGGACGCGGGAGGGCGGCCCAGTGGCGAGGGCGGGGCGGGCGGTGGATTGGTCCCCGAAGACGTCATGGAAGTGGACCTTAAACCGGACCGCGAGGAAATCTAGCGTCACCCGCATGAACGCAACTTCCCTGCGCGGAGCCCTTCTCGCCGCCTTCGCCTGCACCCTCGTAGGCGCCTCCTTCACCGCCAACAGTGTCCTCGGCGACTATCCGTACGCCGGCGGCCAGGCACTGCGATACGGCCTCGCGGCCCTGCTGCTCCTGCCCTTCCTCGGCCGGCGGGGTGTCGATGGGCCGGGCGCGCTGCGGAAACTCTCACGAGGCCTGTGGGGGCGTCTGGCAGCCCTCGCCGCCATCGGAATGGTCGGCTTCAATCTGGCCGTTCTGGCGGCGGAACGTTCGGCGGAACCAGCCGTTCCCGGCGTCCTCGTCGGATGCGCGCCCATCGTCGTCGGCGTACTGGTGCCCGCGCTCGAGGGACGCCGGCCGTCCAGATCCGTCCTGTACGCGGCCGGACTCGTCGCGGCCGGAGCCTTCACCGTCCAGGGCTGGGGCCGTACCGACCTGCCGGGCATCCTCTACTCGGTGGGGGCGCTGGCGGGGGAAGTCTGCTTCGCGGTCCTGGCGGTGCCGCTGCTCCGGCCGCTCGGTCCGAAGCTGCTGTCGGCGGCCGTGTGCGCCGTGGCGGCCCTGGAGTCCGCGCTCCTGGGTGTGCTGGTCGACGGGGGTGGATTCCTGAGGGTTCCCACGGCGACGGAGACGGTCGCGCTGCTCTGGCAGGCGGCCGTCGTCACCGTGATCGGGTTCGTGTGCTGGTACAGCGGGATGCGGCGCATCGGCGCTGAACGCGCCGCGCTCTTCTCCGGGCTGATCCCCGTGTCGGCCGCGCTGACCGCGCCCCTGGTGGGAACCGGGACGTACGGCATCGGCCAGGGCGCGGGAAGCCTGCTGGTGGGCCTCGGGGTGGCGCTCGGCTCGGGGGCGCTCCGGCGGGGCCGCCCGGCCGGGTCAACGACTCGTGTCGAGGATGACCCGGGCGACGGCGGCAGGGTCGTCGTTCATCGGGACGTGGCCGCAGCCCGGCAGGCGCACCAGGCGGGCGCCCGGGATGATCTGCTTCGCCCTGATGCCCTGGCGGCGCAGGAGCAGCCGGTCCTTGGTGCCCCAGGCGACGGTGACGGGCACGTCCGGCACGCCCTCGGTGAACGCGACGGAGAGGCCCGCCGTCAGTGTCTGGTGGAAGCCGGTGGCCGTACGGAGGGCGACGGTCTCCGCCACGACGGCCTCGGGTGAACGGCGCCCGGGTCGGGCGTAGATGGTGCTCGTCAGCGCCGTGCGGCCGGGCGCGGTCTTCGACAGCCGCTCGATCAGAGGCATCGGCATCACGAGGGCCGCTCCGCGCATCGCCCGCAGCACACCGAAGGCGTATCGGCGCTCGCTCGGTGTCCAGAAGCCGGCAGGGGAGAGCGCCGTCACGGACCGTACGAGCTTCTCCCGGCCCAACTCCAGCGCCAGCAGGCCCCCCAGGGAGTTTCCGGCGACATGCGGACGCACCAGGCCGAGCGTGTCGAAGAACGAACCGAGCACCGGCACCATGGTCCGTACGTCGTACGCGAGCCCGTCGGGCAGCGCCGGCGAGGCGCCGAAACCGGGCAGGTCGACGGCTATGACGTCCCGCTCGGCGGCCAGGATGCGCAGGACCGGTTCCCAGGCCTGGTGGTGATGGCCGATGCCGTGGAGCAGCACCAACGGCTCTCCGGAGCCGGAGCGTTCGTATGTCACTCCGACGACGCGGCGGCCGGCGGGTGAATCGACTGCGAACGAGACCGTGGTGGTCATGCTGCTCCTCGGGACGGTCGTGCCTGGCCGGACAGACGTGAATGAGACTGCCCGTCAACAATGATTACCGCCGGGTAGCTTGCAGTTCAAGGGGTGCGCGGCTCCTCAGGAGTGAGGTGAGCGCGATTCCCGCTGGACGGTCTCAGTCGCATCGGATGGGATGAGGGAGTGACTGCCGACACCGTGACCGATCTCTTCGAAGAACACCGGCCCGTCCTCACCGGGGTGGCGTACCGCATGCTGGGACGCGTGGCCGATGCCGAGGACGTCGTGCAGGAGGCATGGCTGCGCTGGTCGTCGGAGGGCCGGGGGGATGTGCGCGAACCTCGGGCCTTTCTCGTGACGATCACCACACGTCTGGCCATCGACCGGCTGCGCCATCTGAAGTCCCGGCGCGAGGCGTACGTGGGGCCCTGGCTGCCGGACCCCGTGGCCACCGAATTCGGCCAGGCCGTCCCCGACTCCGCGGAACGGGCGGTCCTGGCCGACTCCGTGTCACTCGCCGTGCTCGTCGTACTCGAGACCCTGTCTCCCCTGGAGCGCGCCGTCTTCGTCCTGCGCGAGGCCTTCGGCTTTCCGTACGCGGAGATCGGCGCCACGCTCGACCGGTCGGAGGCGGCGGTGCGGCAGCTCGCCGGGCGCGCGAAGCGCCATGTGGAGGAGCGCAAGCCGCGGTACGACGTGGATCCGGCGGTGCGGCGCGATCTCACCGAGCGTTTCCTCTCCGCCGCGGCGGGCGGGGATCTGAAGGGGCTGCTGAGCCTGCTGGCGCCCGATGTCCGTCTGGTCAGCGACAGCGGGGGCAAGGCCAAGGCGCCCCGGCGGATCATCGAGACCGCGGACAAGGTCGGCCGCTTCCTCGTCGCCGTGGGGCAGGAACGGTACTGGCCCACGGGTGTCGCGGTCCGGATCCGGGAGATCAACGGGGGCCCGGCCATCGTGTTCCTCGCGGACGGGGCGGTGTCGGCGGTCTTCCAGCCGGAGGTCACTGACGGGGTCATCCGCTGCGTCTACATCCACCGCAACCCTGACAAACTGGCCACCCTGCGCGTCGCCGGTGAACTCGACCTCGACGTCGGCGTCGACATCGACTAGAGGGCCCGGTCGGGTGGCCGCCGGCGTGCGCGTGCCTCTCCCCGGCCCCTTGCTGCCCCCTGGCGCCTCTTGCCGTCCCTTACGGCCCTTGTGTTCGACCCTGCCGCTGAGCTCCCCGGTCACGCGAATCGCATCACCGGGGAGCTCCATGTCGTGCGGGTACGCCGTGTTGCGTGGGTGCGCCGCCGTACGAACGTCCCGTGAACGCTCTGCGGCAGGAGGTCACCCCGCACTGTCACGGGGTGAGCATTGGTCTTGACCAAGGTCCTGCACCGTCCTAAGGTCTGAACGATAAGGCAGGAACCTTTAATAAATAACGTCGCGGAAAAGCCGCCGGGCGATTGCGGAGGACAGGGTGGGGACCACGCAGCTGGAAACGGTGCAGGAGCCGAAGTACTGGCACCTCAAGACCGTGCTCAGTGAGGCACTCGACTCGGACTTCGCGGTGGGAGAGGTACTGCCCAACGAGCGGGAGCTCGCCGCGCGCTTCGGCGTCGCCAGGGCAACGCTCCGGCAGGCTCTCGAACAGCTCGAACTCGAAGGCAGGCTGCAGCGGCGCCGAGGCGTGGGCACGACCGTGGCCCCGCCCCGGGTCGGGGTGGCGGTAGCCACCGCACAGCAGGGCTGGGCGGGCGGTGACTCCGACGAGGCGTGGCAGCCCGTCGAGTGCACCACCGCGATCGCTCCCGCCTCGGTTGCCGCCGTGCTCGGCTTGGACGCCGAGGCGCCCGTGCACGTGGTGCGCCGTATCCAGGCCACCCACGGCCAGGCCGTCGCGGCGGAACTGCTCTACGTTCCGCAGGCGTCCGTTCCCGAACTCTCCGCGATAGAGGCGCCGTCCGGACCGGCCAGGGCCCGGAGCGTCCTGCGGGAGCTGCACCGCCTCGGCCTCGACGGCCAGGACCGCTCGGTGGAACTCGGCTCCGCGCGCGCCGACGACGCGAAGGAGCTCGACCGGCTTCCGGGCGCCCCGGTCCTCGTCGTCACGACGCGGTACTTCGCCGCCGCCGGAACGGTGGCCGTCTCCGTCGCCACCTACCGCGCCGACACCTGCCGGCTCACGTTCGGGGACTCCGGAGCACTGGAGATCAGCCACGAGGAGCAGGAGCGCAAGGCGTCCTGACACCGGCTCCCGCCCACTCGCAGCGCATCGGGCTCTCCTGCCCTCCGCTCTGGCGCTGCCCGGGCCTTGCGGCCGGTGGCTCGGTCCTGCTTCTCGGGGCGTTCCGGTCCGGGGTGTCTCTTTCGCGGCCCGTCGCTGACAGCGGCGGGCCGCTACCGATTTCGGCGCAGGCAGCCACGGTTGGCGGCGCGGGTGGCCCGACGGTGCTCGATGGGTGCCGCCAGGGTGCGTGGCACGGGTGGCCACGGGTTGGCGGCGCGGGCAGCCACGGTTGGCGGCGCGGGTGGCCCTGGGTGGTGGCGCGGGTGGTCCGGGGTGGTGGCGCGGGGGCCCCGGTGCTCGGCCCGGTTCGGCACTGCCTCCGCTCGGGCACTGCCTCCGCTCGGGCACCGTCACCGGCTCGGGCCGGTACTGCCGTCGGCTTGTGCGGGTGCTGCCGTCGGTTGCGGGTGGTACCTCAGCGACGGGCGGTCACTGAGCCTTCCACGGCGAAGAGCTGCTCCTCCACGTGGTCCAGTGCGAGCCGCAGCGCCCCCGTGGCGACGGCAGCCTCCCCGAGGAGTGACAGGGCGACCCGTGGCGGACGCAGGCAATAACGGGCGAGCTCGTCGCGGAGCGGATCGAGGACCCCGTCCAGCCCGGCGGCCCAGCCGCCGACCACCACGATCTCCGGATCGAGCGCCAGAACCAGGGCCGCGACATCGTGCACCAGCCGCTGGATGAACCGTGCGACAGCCGCCTGTGCACCGGCGTCTCCGTGCTTGGCTTTGGCGAACACCGCGGCCACCGCATGCTCGTCCAGCGGGTCGAGCGGGGTGTCCGTCGTGGACAGAAGGTGCTCGGGCGTGACATCGCGGCCCAGGAGATGCAGCGCGCCTATCTCCCCTGCCGCACCGCCGAACCCCCGGTGCAGCCGCCCGCCGATCAGCGAACCAGCCCCTGGGCTCAGGCCGGCCAGGACGAAGACGATGTCGTCGGACTCGGTGGCCGCCCCCTTCCAGTGCTCGGCCACGGCGGCCGCGTTGGCGTCGTTCTCGACCAGGACGGGGCACCGGAAGGAACGCCGCAGCCTCTCGCCGAGCGCGAGGCCGGTCCAGTCCGGCAGTGCCGTGGCCAGCCGCACGGTTCCGTCGGCCTCGACGATGCCCGGGCTGCCCACCCCGACCGCCCTCAAGCTGCTCCGCTGCACCCCGGTCCGGCGCAGAACATCGGCGATCATGCCTCTGACCTGGTCGAGCCTGTCGTCCGCGCATGCCGTCTCGGAGACATCGCGCGAGCCTGCGCCGACGATCCGGCCGTCCAGCCCGGAGAGCAGCGCGGAGACCCGGTGAGGGCCGATCTCGATCCCCAGCAGATACCCGGCCTCTGCCCTGAATCTGAACCGCCTCGCGGGGCGGCCCTGGCGCCGGGTCCCGCTTCCGTCGGGCTCGGCTTCGACCACCAGGCCCGCACTGAAGAGTCCTTCGACAACTCCCTCGACCGTGGGACGGGACAGACCTGTGATCCGGGTCAGGTCCGTGAGCGTGGGGGAATCCGCTCCTCGCAGGGCGTGCAGCACCACAGCGGAATTGATCCGCCGAAGCAGAGACGGGTCCCCACCGGTCAGCCGGCTCACCGTGTGTCCTCCCAGGTCGTGCGCGTGTCTGCCGGATCGTACTCGCTGCCCTCGACCGCGGCGAGCGGCCCCCGGAGAGAGACAAACGGAGTCGGGTGCGCGCCGAGCACAGGCTGGGCGCGGCTTCTGCTCAGCGTGGGGCCACGAAGCCGGACTCGTAGGCGGCGATCACCGCCTGTGTGCGGTCCCTGGCACCCAATTTCGCGAGCACCGAGCTGACATGTGTCTTCACCGTCTCGACGCCGACCGTGAGCTTGGTGGCGATCTCCGCGTTGGACAAGCCCCGCGCCATCAGGCGGAGCACCACCGATTCGCGCTCGGTGAGCGCGGCGCGGTCCAGAGCGGCCCGCGCCCTGCTCGTACCGTAGTCCGCGGCGAGCTGCCGGACCGCGGCGGGAAACAGCAGTGACTCGCCCTCCGCCACCAGCCGCACCGCGTTCACGATCTCTGTCGGCCGGGCCCGCTTGAGCAGGAACCCGTCCGCACCCGCACGCAGCGCCTCGTAGACGTACTCGTCGTTCTCGAATGTGGTCACCACCAGGATCTTCGGCGGATCAGTGACGGTGCGCAGCACGGCCCGGGTTGCCTCGATGCCGTCCATCAAAGGCATGCGCACATCCATCGCCACGACATCGGGCCGCAGTTGGCGCACCAGCGGGATCACCGCCGCACCGTCGGCGGCCTCACCCACCACCTCGATGTCGGACTGTGCGTCCAGGACCGCGCGCAGCCCCGCGCGCACCAGGGGTTCGTCGTCGACCAGGAGTACGGTAACCGGCATCCCGTCAGCGTATGTGGTCCAGCGGGAGGCTCACGCTCACTCTCCATTCCCCTTCGTGCGGGCCGGTTCTCGCCCGGCCTCCCAGCAGCGCGGCCCGCTCACGTATGCCCCTCAGCCCGCTCCCGCCGCCGGCGCCGCGCGGCGATCCGGAGAGAGGGTTGGCCACCTCCAGTTCCAGACGTTCCTCCACCACGACGATCCTCACCCGTACGGGAACGGAGCCCGCGTGACGCAGCACGTTGGTGAGCGACTCCTGGAGAATCCGGTACCCCTCGCGGGATACCGGGCCGGGCACGAGATCCAGCGGGCCCGTCAGCTCCGCCTCGATCTTCACCCCGGAGCCGCGAGCCGAGTCCAGCAGCCTGCCCGCTTCGGCAAGGGTCGGACGACCGCTGACGGGAAGATCCGATTCCCGCAACACCCTCAGGACGCGTTCGAGATCGTCCAGTGCGTTGCGCCCCGTCTCCTCGATGGCGGCGAGTGCCCGGTCGGTGAACTCCGGATCGCCGGCGGTCCGGGCGGCCCCCGCCTGCACCACCGCGACCGTCAGCGCATGCCCGATCGAATCATGAAGCTCGCGGGCGATCCGATTGCGCTCCAGCAATTGCTCCGTGCGCTCTTCCAGAGCCGTCAGCCGCTCGGTCGGTGAAGGGCCCAACAGCCCCCTGGCCGCGGCCGTGGCCACTTCACCGCACAGGACGATCAGCCCGAGCAATATGAGGATCGGCAAGGGCGAGAGCAGGGCGCACAGCCATCGGGCCTCGATGTGACCGGTCAGCCAGTCCAGGCTGGGTCTCGCCCCGATCGAGGCACGGACGAGGTCGAACGTCGTCGCGGGCAGCCAGACAGTGGCGAAGCCCGCGGCGGCCGCGAGCAACAGCCGGACCTCGAGCCAAGCTACGGTCCGCCAGCGCTCCGCCCATGTGGTGGCGGACGCGACGGATATCGAGGCATCCGCGCGGCCCCGCTCGGCGGGGGTGAGGAGCAGCTGTGCTTGTACGCCCTCGACGAGCCGTATCGCAGGCAGGAGCCCGGCAGGCACGGCGAAGACGAAGGGCATCCACGGGGTGTCCATGGAAATGAACAGCCACACGCTGACGACTGCGGACGGAATGAGCAGATGCAGCCAGCGGCTGTATGTGACGGGAGCGGCCAGCGGTCCGAGAAAGTGGCGCATGTCCGCCATCGTGTCAGCGCCCGGCGGAGAGCGGCTCCCCCGAGCGAGGGAGATGATCCCCTCGGACGGGGGAGGCCGGAGGCCGGGTCCGCAGGCGAGGGTTGGGACATGACCAGCATCGACGTGCGTGAACTCACCAAGAATTACGGGCCCACACGTGCCGTGGACCGGCTCACGTTCAGCGTGAGGCCCGGCCGTGTCACGGGGTTCCTCGGCCCCAACGGCGCGGGCAAGTCCACCACCATGCGACTCGTGCTCGGCCTGGACAGGCCCACCGCCGGGACGGCGACGATCGCCGGACTGACCTACGCCTCACTGGACAATCCTCTGCGCAAGGTCGGCGTTCTCCTCGACGCCGGAGCGGCGCACGGGTCGCGCGTCGCCCGCGACCACTTGCTCGCTCTCGCCGCGAGCAACGGCATAGCCGGCGGCAGGGTCGACGAGGTGCTCGAGACGACGGGGCTCGCGGCCGTCGGGAAGCGGCGTATCAAGACGTTCTCGCTCGGCATGCGGCAGAGGCTCGGTATCGCGGCAGCGCTGCTCGGTGATCCCGAGGTGGTCATGCTCGACGAACCCTCGAACGGGCTGGACCCGGAAGGCATCGTCTGGATCCGCGAGTTGCTGCGGACTCTGGCGCGAGAAGGCCGGACCGTTCTCGTCTCCAGTCACCTGATGAACGAGACCTCATCCTTCGCGGATCACCTGATCGTCCTCGGCAGAGGCCGGCTCCTCGCCGACATGCCGATGCGGGAATTCCTCGACTCCCGCAGCCTGCCCGCTGTGCAACTCCGTACCACCGATACTCCCCGGCTCCGTGAAGCCCTGATTCACAAGGGGTACGCGCCCGTGCAGGGTGACGACGGGCGTCTGACCGTCGAGGGGGCCACTGCGGGGGAGATCGGCGCCACCGCAGCACGCGAAGGTATTCCGCTGCTCGAGCTCGCCGTTGTGCGAGCGAGCCTGGAGGAGGCATACCTCGACCTGACCGCGAGCGAGACCCCCTTCGCCGCAGCCTCGTCCCCGACCGCCCGCAAGGAGGCCTGAACACCGTGACCATGTCGGCTTCGGCAGTACTGCGCTCCGAATATATCAAGATCAGATCGGTGCGGGCGGTGTCGGGATCCCTGATAGCGGTCTTCGCTGCCACGATTGCCATCACCGTGCTCGCGTTCGCCACGGTGGGGCAGGCGGAGGCGGCCGACGCAGGCAACGATCCCTTGTTCTCCGCCTTCCACGCACTCAACTTCGGCCAGATCGCCGCCATAGCCTTCGGGGCGAGCGCGGTGTCGACGGAGTTCCTCAACGGCGCGCTGCGGATATCGCTCGCGGCAGTCCCGAACCGAAGCCTCTTCTATGCGGCCAAGATGTCGGTGATCGGCGGCCTCGCCCTCATCACGGGTCTGGTCACCAGCTTCTCAGCGTTCCTGGTGGGGCAGATGTTCATGGGCACGCACGCGATCGGCCTGGGCGATCCCGGAGCGCTGCGAGCGGCGTTCGGCGGCGGTGTCTATCTGGCGCTGATGGCTCTCTTCGCAGCCGGGCTGACAGCGTTGCTGCGCAGCGCGGTTGCTGTGCTCAGCCTGCTCATTCCCTTCATCCTGCTCGTTTCCTTCGTGGTCGGAGACGTCGCGGGAGTCATCGCCCAGTATCTCCCCGACCGTGCCGGACAGTTGGTGCTCCACGGGCACGAACAGGGGAGCCTCGGGCCGTGGGCGGGCCTGGCCGTCACCGCCGGGTGGGCGGGAATCGCGCTGTTCGCCGGCTGGTGGACCCTGAACCGCCGTGACGCCTGAAGCGCGGACGTGGACCGCCAGGGGCCATGTGTCAGTGCGAGAAGGTTTACTGACGGTATGACCACCGCACACCACCTCCGCCTCATCGACGGGATGCGCACCAGAGACTTTCCGACGGCGCGCGTTCCGTCAGGCTCGGGAGTCAGCGGACCGGGCTATCACACGGCATCGCTCCTCGGCGGGGACGGCCAGGAGGAGGGGGACGAAGCCGACCGCCTCGAACACCGGGCGCAATGCCTGGCCGAGCACGACGCCCTCGTCACGCTGCTCACCCTGCGCTGGGGCGAGCCGCAGGTCGTCAGTTTGTGGAGCGCACAGGAACGATTGATGGCAGGGGAGGCGATATCCGAACCTTGGGCCGAGCCGGTCGCGAGCTGCGAGTACCTCCAGTTGTGGCGCGCACAGGACCGGTGGCTCGCCCTCGTGCTCTACCTGGAGGACGAAGGGCCGGGCTGCGAGCTGAGCGTCCTGGTCACCGTGGTCGACCCGCCCTGAGCTACCGGCACGTTCCCGACCGGCACGTTCCCGACCGGCACGTTCCCGACCGGCGCGCTCCCGACGGGCAGGCTCCCGACCGGCAGACTCTCGAACGGTGTTGCTCGGGGGAGGCAGGCTCTCGAACGGCGCCGTTCGGGGGAGTCAGGAAGGGCCGGTCCGGTCGAAGGGGCCCTCGGAGACCGCCGCCAGCAGCCGGGCGTACTCGTCGGCCATGGTGCTCACCGTCCAGTGGGCGTTCAGACCGCTCGGATTGGGCAGGGCCCAGACCCGCGTGCCGCCGACGGTGCGTTCCTGAGGGCCGATCCGGGCACCGCGTTCACCGAAGGCGGTGCGATAGGCGGTGACGCCGACGACGGCCAGCCAGGCCGGGCCCAGCTCCTCCACCTTGGCCGACAGCAGCCTGCCGCCCTCACGGAACTCCTCCGGGCCCAGCTCGTCGGCCCGTGCCGTTGCCCTGGCCACCACATTGGTGATGCCCAGGCCGTACTCCAGGAGTTCGCCCTGTTCCGACGGCTTCAGCTGTCGGGGCGTGAAGCCCGACCTGTGCAGCACCGGCCAGAACCTGTTGCCGGGATGAGCGAAGTGGTGCCCGGTGACAGCGGTCATGAGGCTCGGGTTGATGCCGCAGAAGAGCACGCGAAGACCGCCCGCGACGACGTCGGGGACGACGCGGTCGCGGGCGGCGTGGAGCTCTTCGGGAGTCATCCGGCGGTTCCGGGATTCATCCGGCGGCGGGGAGGGACGTCAGAGAATGGAGCCGGGGGTGTAGGCGGCGGCCTCCGGGTGCTGCTTGGCGATCTCTTCGATCCTGGACACCAGGGAGGTGACCTGATCGCCCGCCGCACCGGTGAACGACAGCTTGTCGGCCATCAGCGCGTCGAGCTCCGCACGGTCGAGGGGGATCCGTTCGTCGGCGGCGAGCTTGTCCAGCAGCTCGTTGCGCTCCGCGCCCTGCTCCCGCATGGCGAGGGCGGAGGCGACGGCGTTCTCCTTGATGGCCTCGTGGGCGACCTCGCGGCCGACCCCGGCCCGCACCGCACCCATCAGCACCTTGGTGGTGGCGAGGAAGGGAAGGTAGCGGTCCAGCTCACGAGCCACGACCGCGGGGAACGCGCCGAACTCGTCGAGCACCGTGAGGAAGGTCTCCAGCAGACCGTCGAACGCGAAGAACGCGTCGGGCAGCGCCACCCGGCGGACCACGGAACAGGACACATCGCCCTCGTTCCACTGGTCGCCCGCCAGCTCGCCCGTCATCGACGCGTAACCGCGCAGGATCACCATCAGGCCGTTGACCCGCTCGCAGGAGCGCGTGTTCATCTTGTGCGGCATGGCCGACGAGCCGACCTGACCCGGCTTGAAGCCCTCGGTCACCAGCTCGTGGCCGGCCATCAGCCGGATGGTCTTGGCGACGGACGAGGGCGCGGCGGCCAGCTGTACCAGCGCGGTCACCACGTCGTAGTCGAGGGAACGGGGGTAGACCTGGCCGACGGAGGTGAAGGCGTGCGCGAAGCCGAGGTGCCCCGCGATGCGCTGCTCCAGCTCGGCGAGCTTGCCCGCGTCGCCGCCGAGCAGGTCCAGCATGTCCTGCGCCGTGCCGACAGGCCCCTTGATGCCGCGGAGCGGGTACCGGCCCAGCAGGTCCTCCAGCCGCCCGTACGCCACCAGCAGCTCGTCCGCGGCGGTCGCGAAGCGCTTGCCGAGCGTCGTGGCCTGCGCGGCGACGTTGTGCGAACGGCCCGCGATGACCAGCTCGCGGTATTCCGCCGCCAGCTTGCCGAGACGGGTCAGAACCGCCACCGTGCGGTCCCGCATCAGCTCCAGCGAGAGCCGGATCTGCAGCTGCTCGACATTCTCGGTGAGGTCCCGGGAGGTCATGCCCTTGTGGACCTGCTCGTGGCCGGCGAGAGCGTTGAACTCCTCGATCCGGGCCTTCACGTCGTGCCGGGTGACCTTCTCGCGCTCGGCGATGGAGGCCAGGTCGACCTGGTCGATCACACGCTCGTAGTCGGCCAGCGCCGCGTCGGGCACCTCGATCCCGAGGTCCTTCTGAGCGCGCAGCACCGCCAGCCACAGCTGACGTTCCAGCTTCACCTTCTGCTCGGGGGACCAGAGGACGGCCAGCTCCGTGGAGGCATAGCGGCCGGCCAGGACATTGGGGATGCGAGGCTTCGCAGACACAGCAGTCACGTGTCCGGATTCTACTGGCGGTTTCTGCAGGTCCGCGCCGCGGGCCGGTCTGTGGCTTCCTACGAAGCCCGGGGGCCGTCCTAGGTCAGCCGTCCACCCGGCGCCAGCCCGTCACCGGTCCGGGAACCGCCACGTCCTCGGGAGTGATCCAGAACGCCTGGCCGAGCTCCGCGTCGAACTGCGCGCCGGCCCGCCCGTCACCGGACGAGCGCCCGGTGAGCCGGCGCCCGATCCAGGGCAGCAGATGCTGCCGGGCGAAGCTGATGTCGCCCGCCCGTCGCTGAACCCACCGCGCGGGCGGGGAAGCGGGCGCAGGTGTCTGCCAGTCGCTCTCCGCGGGCAGCCCCAGCGTCTGCCAGACCGCCTCGGCGACCCGGCGATGCCCCTCGGCCGTCAGATGCAGCCGGTCCACGTCCCACATTCGCGGATCGCTCAGCGACGGCGCGCCGTACAGGTCGGTCACCAGAGCGCCGTGGCGTTCGGCCAGATCGCCGACCAGCGAGAACAGCTCTTCCATGCGAGGGCGGAAACGTTCGAGCACCGGGCCGTTCCGGCCGGGGCTGCGCATCAGGACCAAGGTCTTGCAGGCCGGAGCGAGCCGCTCCACCGCCTCCTCGAGCCGACCGCGCACCATGCCCATGTCGCATTTCGGCCGGAGCGTGTCGTTCAGTCCGCCGACGAGAGTGATCACGTCGGGCTGCAGTGCCGCGGCGACCGCGACCTGTTCATCCACGATCTGGCCGATGAGCTTTCCCCGCACCGCGAGGTTGGCGTACCGGAATTCCGGTGTGCGGACCGCGAGCCGGGTGGCGAGTACATCGGCCCACCCCCGGTAGGAACCATCGGGCAGCAGATCAGACATGCCCTCGGTGAACGAGTCGCCGACCGCGACGAGACTGGTGTAGGAGGCATTCAATTCCATGGCGCTGCAAATCGTACCGTGACGGAAACCGGCGGCCGTGTGGGCAGGAACGGCGCGGACAGGAGCACGGACGGAGGCGGAGTGACGGCAGGAGAGCAGTAGGGACGGAGCCCCGCCCTTGAGGCCGCCGACAGCGATGACCTTCTTCTTGCCGGGGCGTAGCCAGACGAGCTTGGCGCGGGCCTGCGTCTGGGCCTCGCTCAGT
>NZ_JBSFDD010000034.1:0-88172 GCF_053593715.1 Streptomyces sp. NPDC002125
AAAATACAATAACCACCACCACAAATAAATAAACTAGTTTTTTTTTTTTTTTCTGGTGGGGGTCTTGGGGGGGGGGGGGGGGCGGGCCCCCCCCCCCCCCCCCCCCGCCGCGGGATCTCCCTTGTGCGCCAGGACCGCCTGCACCCGGGCTCAGCCCCAGGTCTGGCCGGCTGGTTCCTTGACGGTGCGGTTGAGTCGGTTGAAGAAGTTGGTCAGCGCGATCTCCAGGTTGATCGCGCCGATCTCCTCCTCGGTGAAGTGAGCGTTGACCTCGTCCCAGATCGCATCGGTCACTCCCTCCGCGCCGTCCTGCAGCCGGGTGGCGGCCTCGGCAAGCGTCAGGGCCGCGCGCTCCGCGTCGGTGTAGAACGGCGCCTCGCGCCATGCCGCCACGTTGTGCAGACGCTCGTCGGTTTCACCGGCTTTCCTTCCCGCGGCGACGCCGGCGTAGACGCATGCCGAGCAGCTGTTGATCTGGCTGACGCGGAGGTGGACCAGCGCGAGCAGTTTCGGGTCGACGCCCCCGGCCGCGATGGCCGTGTGGAGGTGCTGGACCGCGGTCCACACATCGGGGTTGTGCGCATTCTTGTTCTTGAGGCGGTTCTCCATGCGAAGTGCTCTCCTTGATCGGGGTTACGTTCCGGGGCCGACGCCCGTCACCCCTATGACGGAGCTGCTTTCAGGAAGGTAACAACATGCCCGACGCACATCTCCCGGCCTCGATCGCCGATGCCTTCGAGACCCACCGTGACCGGCTCCGAGGTGTCGCGTACCGCGTGCTGGGTTCGCACGCCGACGCGGAGGACGTGGTCCAGGAAGCGTGGTTGCGTCTGTCCCGTCAGGGCGCCGGCACCATTGACAACCTCGGTGGCTGGCTGACCACCGTGGTCGGTCGCATCAGCCTCGATGTCCTGCGGTCGGCCCGCACCCGCCCGGAAGTCGCCCTCGACGACCAGCTGCCTGAATTCACGGTGACGCTCGACGAAGCACCCGCTCCGGAAGACCTTGTGGCCCTCGGTGACTCCGTCGGCCTCGCGTTGCTCACGGTCCTCGACTCACTGCGCCCCGACGAACGACTGGCGTTCGTCCTGCATGACGTGTTCGCCGTACCCCACGGGGAGATAGGCAGGATCCTCGGCAAGTCCGCCGACGCGACCAAGATGCTCACCAGCCGGGCCCGACGGAAAGTGCAGGCCGCCAAGCAGCCGTCAAGCGCAGGGCGGCAACAACGCGAGGTGGTCCAAGCCTTCCTGGCCGCGGCCGGCAACGGTCAGTTCGAGCGACTGCTGCAGGTGCTCCATCCAGAAGTGGAGTTCACCGTCCATACCCCGGATGGCCAGTTCGTCACCATCGGGGCCACGGAAGTAGCCGGCCGCGCGCGAGTGGCCGGAGCCGCGGCACGAGGACACGCAGCGACCATCAACGGCCACCCGGGAGTCATCTCCTGGAACGAGGACGGCACACCACTGTCCGTTCTCACCTTCACCGTCACCGATGCCCGCATCACCGCGATCACCGCTGTCGTCGACCCCGCCCAACTCGCGCTCATGGACTTGCCGGCCCAGGCCGGGTCAACCATGCCGCCCTGGGCCCACCGGACGTGATCGCACATGTCCGAGGCGCCCGTCCCGATCAACAGGTGTGGGACAAGGCTCGGTGAGCCGGCCCGTCGGACCAGCTCAGGCCGGACGCGCCCGCCAGCCAGGGCGTCCGAACCGGCGAGCTGTTCAGGAGGCCGCCCCGCATACGACGAGCCCCCGACGACCACCCGATCAAGACAGCCGTTCGAGCATCAAGTCCCCAGAGCCTCACGGCAAAAGCTACTTACGCTTCGGGTTCTCCGGCAGGGCGAGCCAGTCCGGCCAGGAGATCTCGCGGCCGAGAAAGCGCGGCTGCTCGAACGGCCAGTCGGCGGCGATCCACTGCGGCACCCGCTCGTCCAGGACCTGTTCGACCTTGCTGCCGACCAGCTCGTCCACCACCCACCAGGAGATCTCGCCGTCCGCGCCCGCCCTCTCCGGTGGGTCGATGTAGACGCAGCCCAGCAGGGCTGTCTCCGCCGCGTCGAACAGCGCGTAGTTGAAGGACTGGTGTGCGGCGATCTCCATCTCGTGCCGCAACAGGTCGGCCCGGTCCGCCTCGTACGACATGGTGGCCGCGGGCCAGCCCCAGGCCGGCCCGAAGATGGTCCACAGCCGCTCGCGCGAACCCATCACGGCCGGATAGTCGAGCGGGGTGTCCGCCTCCCGGATCGGCCGCAGGTGATGACCACTGCCCGGCAGCGGTACCAGGACGGGATGGACGAAGTCATCGGGGAGCCAGCTCATAGCGCCCGACCGTAGCAGCGCGCGGCTGTGGTGCTGAATGGGCGACCGCGGAGTCCTCGGCGTCCGACTGCGACGCCTGCCACCGGGGAGTCCTGCGCCGAACCGGTGCCGTCTACGGCCGAGGATCTCTCCCAGGCGCCGCTGGGCAAACGGCAGCGCCACGCCGCAGCTCGGAGGAACCCCTGAATCCTCACTCGGCCTGCTGGAGCAGTTCGACCTCTCCGCCACAGCCGACGCCCGAGCTCACCAGTTCGTTGAGGGGAAGGGCCTGTCAGTGCCCGGCATCGGCCTGCCTGCCTGGGCATTCCCCGGATCACTCCGTCACGGGCAGGCACTCGGCGAGCAGGCCGACGACGTCGCGCCAGGCTCGCCGCGCGTGCTGTGGGTGGTGGCCGACGCCGGGGACCACGGGGTGGCCGACCGGCGGATGGTGGAAGGCGTGCAGGGCCCCGCCGTAGACCACGAGGCGCCAGTCGACACCCGCGTCCTGCATCTCGGCGGTGAACGCGTCCCTTTGCGCGGGCGGCATGATCGGGTCCTCCGACCCGACCCCGGCCCACACCGGGCAGCGAATGCGCGCCGCCTCGCCCGGTCGGCCCGTGGTCAGCGCGTTGACTGTCCCGATCGCGCGCAGGTCGACGCCGTCGCGTCCGAGTTCCAGCCCGATGGCGCCGCCGGTGCCGTAGCCGATGGCGGCGATCCGGCCGGGGTCGGTCCGCGGTTCGGCGCGCAGCACATCCAGCGCCGCGTGGCCGATGCCCCGCATCCGGTCGGGGTCGGCGAGCAGCGGCATGCACCGGGCCAGCATCTCCTCGGGGTCGCCCAGGTAGCGCCCGCCGTGGAGGTCGAAAGCCAGCGCGACGTATCCCAGCTCGGCGAGCGCATCGGCCCGGCGGCGCTCGACGTCACTGAGTCCCGTCCCCTCCGGTCCGAGCAACACCGCGGGCCTGGGGCCGGTACCGGCCGGGAGCGCGAGGTGCCCGATCATCGTCAGACCGTCGGCCGGGTACTGGACGGTGCGCGTCGTCATCGTCGTCATGTAACTGGACGTTAGTGATCGCCGAGTCCGACCGGGCCGGGGTTAGCCCCTGGCAGAACAGCGCGGGTGTTCCGCCCTTGGACGTACGGGGCCGGGCTCAAGGCTTCAAGGCGCCCGAGCTGGGCCTCTCACGCGTACGTCCGCGGGCCCGCCATTCCCCGACTCTGCTCCTGGTAGAACTGTCCGATGAGTTCGAACGATGACCCGATCGTGCAGGTCGAGCACCACTTCGGAGTCCGGTTTCCTCAGGACTACCGGGACTTCATGGGAACCACGGGGAGTATGAGCCGGTTCGTTCCTCCCGCAGGCGACTTCCTGGTGATCGACGCTCTGGACGACCTCATCGGCAGCAACGAGGCCGGGGAATTCCAGAATCGCTTCCCCGGCGCCGTCGTCATCGGCGGGGACGGAAGCCGCGAGCTGCTCACCTACGACTTCCGCCGGGACCCCCCGCCCCTGGTGACACTTGACGTCTCCGCGGAAGACTGGTCATCGGCCATCCACCAGGCAGCTTCCCTCTCCGCCTTGTTGGAGCACTTCCCTCGAACCGGATGGAAATGGGACGACACCGACCATGACCTAGGACCTGCGCCCCATGCGCACGGTGGACCCGCTGTCTAAGGTCGGTGTCCATGCAGGCTACGCAGAACATTCGCCGCACCGCGCTGGAGCGCAGGCGGGACACCCTGGAGCGGCTCGGCTCGGAGCGCGATATCTGGGTGTCGACGTCCCACCCCGACCACGGACCGCATCAGGTGCCCCTGTGGTTTCTGTGGGACGGGCAGTCGGTGTGGATGTGTACCGGCGCGAGCTCCGCGACCGTGCGCAATGTGGACAAGGAACCGCGCGTACGGCTGGCTCTGCCGGATGCCTTCGACGTGGTGCTGCTGCAAGGGGAGGCGAAGTGCTTTCCGGCGAAGGAAGTGCCGAATGATGCCGCAGACGGGTTTGCAGGCAAGTTCGGCTGGGATCCGCGTACGGAAGAGGCCTCCTTTGTGTACGTGTGCGTGACGCCCCGGACCGTGCGCGCCTGGCGCGGAGTACCGGAGCTTCCTGGCAGGCTGGTCATGCGTGACGGGGCGTGGCTGGGGTAGCACGAGAGCAGTGTGAATCCGCTGGGCACCGCGACCTGCGGGCGCCTGACGGCGATGATCCGCGGCCTGGACCAGCGATCCACGACGGCGGTGGCGGATCAGCCTGTCTGGGCGGCGTGGCCGGTGAAGAAGCCGACGAGGCTGTGCGGGGCGTCGGCGTCGAAGCACAGCTCATGGACCCGTGAGGCCAGGGCGGCGGATGCGACGCTGCGGGTGAACATGGCTTCCTCGTACACGGCGAGCGCGGCCTCGGTGTCGTCCGGGTGCGCGGCGAGCGCGGTGGCGAGTTCGGCGCCGTCGTACATGGCGAGATTGGCTCCCTCGCCGGCCGGATACATCAGGTGGGCGGCGTCCCCGAGCAGTGTCACACCGGGCACCCGGTTCCAGCGGTGGTCGAGCGGCAGGGTGTTGATGGTGCGCGGTACCGGGGCGGTCTCGCCGTCCGTGATGAGGGCGGTGAGCTCCGGAGCCCAGTCGTGGAACTCGGCGGCGACACGCGCCCTGGCCGCGTCCGGGGCCGTGAAGTCGATGGCGTCCATCCACTCCCGGGGTTTGTTGATCGTCACATAGGTGTGCAGGACGCCGCCCTGTTCGCGGTGGGCGGAGATCCCTTTGCCGGGAGCGAGCGCGAACAGCGAACCGTCGCCGACGGCCCGCGCGCCCGCCGGGTGGCGGGTGTCGCACTCGTACAGCCGGGTCTCGATCAGGGACGTGCCGGTGTATTCCGGCTGGGCGTCGGAGAGCAGCGGGCGAATGCGCGACCACGCCCCGTCCGCGCCGATCAGCAGGCCGGTGGTCAGGGTGGCCCCGTCGGCGAACGTCACCTCGTGCCGGCCGTCCCCGAGGGCCCTGGCCGCGGTGGCCTTGCGCCCCCACCTGACCGTGCCGGCGGGCAGTGAGTCGAGCAGAATCCGCCGGAGGTCGCCGCGGTCGACCTCGGGGCGCCCGCCCGAACCGTCGTCGGGCTCGTCCAGCAGGACGGTGCCGTGCTTGTCGAGCACGCGTGACGCCTGGGCGCCCTGCTGGACGATGCCGAGGAACTCCTCGAACAGACCGGCCGCCCTGAGCGCGAGCTGACCGTCGTTCTCGTGGATGTCGAGCAGGCCGCCCTGGGTGCGCGCCGCGGGCGACGCCTCCGCTTCGTGGACCGTCGCGGG
Source organism: Streptomyces sp. NPDC002125 (assembly GCF_053593715.1). NCBI lineage: Bacteria > Bacillati > Actinomycetota > Actinomycetes > Kitasatosporales > Streptomycetaceae > Streptomyces > Streptomyces sp. NPDC002125. The sequence continues at coordinate 5,618 of NZ_JBSFDD010000034.1, forward strand.
GATGCCGTGGACGTGCAGGACGCGGGCGAGCGTCAGCCCGCCGAGCCCTCCGCCGATGATCGTGACCGGTGAGGTCATGGGTGCTTCCTTCCTCGCGGCGGGCCGCCGGGTGAGCACCGGCGGAACAGAAATGGAACGCTGTTCCAGGGGCTTCAGGATGGAACGCCGTTCCACTCGCTGTCAAGATGGAACGGTGTTCCAGGGTGGCTAGGATGGAGGCATGGCAACCAGGACGCGCCGTTTGGAGCGACGGCAGGAACCGCTGTCGCGGGAGCGCATCGTCGCCGCCGCCGTGGAGCTCCTCGACACGGTGGACGAGGGCGGGCTCACGTTCCGCGCGCTGGCCGAGCGTCTCTCGACCGGACCGGGCGCGATCTACTGGCACGTCACGGGCAAGGCCGAGCTCCTCGCCGCCGCTACCGACGCCGTCGTCACCGCCGCCATCTCACCCGACGACGCCGACGCGACGCCGCAGGACGCGATCCGCGCACTGGCGCTCGGCGTGTTCGACGCGTTCGACGCCCACCCGTGGGTCGGCGGCAACCTCGCCCGTACGCCGTCGCCGTCACCGTCGCCGAAACTGCGGATCTTCGAAGGCATCGGCCGCCAGGTCCAGGCGCTCGGAGTCCCCGAAGCCACACTGTTCACTGCGGCGTCCACGCTGCTGAACTACATCCTCGGAGTCGCCGGCCAGAACGCCGCCAACACCCGGAAGGCCAGGCCGGGTGCGAATCGGACCGAGTTCCTCGACGCCACGGCTGCCGCGTGGGAGGAGCTCGACCCCGGCCTGTACGCGTTCACCCGGGAGGTCGCCGGACAACTGCGTGAGCACGACGACCGTGAGGAGTTCCTCGCCGGGATCGACCTCATCCTCGGCGGAATCACGGCCGGCTGACCTCCGTGGCGGACTCCTGCCGCCCGCCGTGCGGCCGGACGCCGGGCCGCCCGCCACGCAACAGGACCGCTCCCCGCAAGCCGGGCCCGCCGGGCGCCCGCCCCGGAGATCGCCCGGCGTCCGAGCCGGTCCCACCGCTACTGTGTCGAGTTCGACGTGCACGGCGCGGGCCGCCTGCAACCAAGACGGAAGTGGTGGGCGCCATGGGCGGTATGTGGACCGGCGAGAGGGTGCGCCTGCGAGGCGTCGAGCCCGAGGACTGGGAGGGCTTCCGGGATCTGGCCCACAACACCCACGACGTACGCAACGCCGACATGGTCGAACCTCCGCGCTCCGCCGAGGGCTTCCGTTCCTGGACCGCCGAGCGCGCCGCGCGCCCGCCGGGGGGTGAGGCGTTCCGCCTGGTGATCGAGGTGCTGGCCGACGGCGCGTTCGCCGGGTCCGTCACGGTCGGGGAGACGGACAGCCGCGCCGGACGCTTCAGGACGGGCATCGAGGTAGCGCGCGCTCACCGCCGCAGGGGATACGCGGCCGAGGCGACCGAACTCGTCCTCACCTACATGTTCGCCGAGCAGCGCCACCACAAGTGCGAGGTGGAGGTCTACGCCTTCAACGACGCCTCCCTGGCCCTCTACCGCCGGCTGGGTTTCGTCGAGGAGGGGCGGCTCCGGCAGCACGAGTTCTTCGCCGGCGCCCACCACGACGTCGTGCTCCTCGGCATCACCGCCGCCGAATACTGGGCCACCCACCCGCGCCCGTCGGTGCGGTGAACCCCGGCGGACCGGTCGGCCGGGTCAGCCGATCGGCTCTCCCGCCTCCAGCTTCCGCGTCATCCGGGCGAGCCGCGCGGCCCTGACCTTCCCGGTCCTCGCCGTCATCAGCTGAAGCAGGACGAGATAGCGCTCCCTCCTGCCGAGCTGGGCGAAGCGCTCGGCGGCCACCCGGTTCCCGGCCAGCGCGGCCGCCAGGTCCTCGGGCACGGTGGCCTCTCGCTGGGACTCGTACGCCGACGCCCACCGGCCGTCCTCCTGCGCCGCGTGGACCTGTGCCAGGCCCGGCTCCCGCATCCGGCCGGCGGCGGTCAGCGCCTCGACCTTGCGGACGTTGACGAGGGACCAGCTGCTCGTGCGGCGGCGGGGCGAGATCCTCTGCAGGTAGTACACCTCGTCCAGGGACCTGCGCTGCCCGTCGATCCAGCCGTGGCAGAGCGCGACGTCGACCACCTCGGCGGCGGTGACGGAGGCGATGCCCGAGCCCTTCTTCGCGATCTTCAGCCAGAGTCCCGTCCGCTCCGCGTGGTACCTCTCCAGCCAGGCGTCGAGCAGCTCGGCCCTCTCGAAGAGCACCGGTTCCCCTCCGCCGTCGTCCGTCTTCCGCTCCAGTGTCATCGAGGTGGCCGTCCCGCTCGGTGATGAGGTCATGCCTCCACGCTAGAGGGCGAAAAGGACAGTTCCCGTCCTGTATCCCTCGGGTGCGGCGGCCGCCCGGCGCGGCCCCTGGTCAGGAGGGGGGCGGAGGAGCCGTGCTGCCCCGGACGACCAGCCGTGTCGGGACCAGGGTGGTGCCCCGTTCCGTCGTCTCGTTGCGGATCTGCCGCAGTACGCCGTCCACGCACAGCCGCCCGATCTCGGCGAAGTCCTGGTGGACGGTGGTCAGGGGCGGCAGGAAGGAGGCGGAGTCGGCTATGTCGTCGAACCCGACGACACTGACGTCGTCGGGCACGCGCCTGCCCTGCTCCTGCAAGGCGCGCAGAACGCCCAGCGCCATCTGGTCGTTGGCGGCGAAGACCGCCGTGCACGAGGGGTCGGCCGCCAGGGTGAGCCCCGCCTCGTACCCCGAGGCCGCCGACCAGTCGCCCTCCACCGGCGGCGGGACCGGGCGCCCGGCCTCCTCCAGTGTCTGGCGCCAGGCGTGGGCGCGGCGCTGGGCGGCGAACGACTCAGGGGGACCGGCCACATGCACCACCGTGCGGTGCCCCAGGTCGAGCAGATGCCGCACCGCCGCCCTGGCGCCGCCGGACTGGTCGGTGTCCACGACGCTGTAGCGGTCGCCGGCGTCGGAGTCGGCCACGACGACATGGGTGTGCGGCGGGAGGGAGATGGCGGCGTCCAGGAGGCGGACCTCCATGATCACGATGATACCGTCCACGACCTGCTCGCCGAGCACGGTCACGGCGCCCCTGACCCCCGTGCTCGTGGGTGTCGCGACCGGCAGCAGGGTGATGGCATAGCCCTCGTCCGCCGCGGAGGCGGAAATGGCCTCCAGTGTGCGCACGTTGCCCGTCGTGGCCAGGGTGAACAGGATGACGCCCAGCGTCCGGAACTTCCCGCTCTTGAGTGCCCGCGCGGCACTGTTGGGCCGGTAGTTCAGCTCCTTCATCGCGGTCAGGACACGTTCCCGGGTCTCCTCGGAGACCATTGCGTGCCCGTTGGAGACACGGGAGACCGTCTGCGAGGACACCCCGGCCAGCCGGGCGACGTCGGCCATCGAAGCCTCCTTGCGTGGAGGCCGGTCCATGGCCTGCTCCTGTCCGTGCACTTCGTCTGCCTCCGTCGTGGTTGCGTGAGCCTTTCGCCGTGTGGGGGCGCCGGGTTCCGGCCGCGGGGCCGTCTTCCGCCGCGAGCCTGCCCGGGAGTGTTCCGATCGGGGCCGGCCTCGTCTCCGCTCCGCGTATGGCTCGAATCGCATGTCGGCCGAGGGCTCGGACCACCGGCATTTCTACCACTCCGCGGGCCAGGCGCCGACACATGGGCGCGCGTGTGGCGCCGCCGGGCGGGGCCGAGGCGGGGAAATGGTGTCCCAACTCCTCGGCGTGCGGGGGAAACAGAGTCTTGACCATGGCGTGAGAGACGTGTAGACATCACTCCACCGAGAAATGTTTACGTAAACATCGGCGCCGGAGCATCGGCGCCCGTGTCGACGTGTACATCGGCCTCCTCAAGTACAGCGCCTCCACGATGTCCGGTGTCTCCATCCGGCCGGGGCCCTGCTCAACGCCGGAACAACAGGAGTACCCATGACGGCCGTTACGCCGCTCACGACCGGACGCCGCCCACCAGCGAGAAGGTCCCGTGCCCGGCGGGGCCAGGTCGGGTGGATCTTCGTGGGCCCCTTCATGGCCGTGTTCGCCCTGGTGTTCCTCGCCCCGATCGCCTACTCGCTGTATCTGAGCTTCTTCCGTGACCAGCTGGTCGGCGGGACGTCCTTCGTCGGCCTGGACAACTTCCAGCGGGCCTTCCAGGACGAGCAGTTCTGGGATGCCGTGGGCCGGGTCGTGCTCTTCCTCGCCGTGCAGGTGCCCGTCATGCTCGGCCTCGCCCTGCTCGTGGCCCTGGCGCTCGACAGCGGCAGGCTCTACGGGAAGAGCTTCTTCCGGATATCCGTCTTCCTGCCCTACGCCGTGCCCGCCGTCGTCGCCACGCTCATGTGGGGATTCATCTACGGCACCAGGTTCGGGCTGGTCGCGAACGTCAACGACGCCCTCGACGTGTCCCTGCCCGACCCGCTGTCGCCCTCCCTGGTGCTGGCCAGCATCGGCAACATCGTCACCTGGGAGTTCATCGGCTACAACATGCTGATCTTCTACTCGGCCCTGCGTGTCGTCCCCAAGTCCCTCTACGAGGCGGCGGAGATCGACGGAGCCGGACAGTGGCGGGTCATCACCGCGGTCAAGATCCCCGCGATCCGCGGCGCCCTGGTGATCGCGACGATCTTCTCGGTGATCGGCAGCTTCCAGCTGTTCAACGAGCCCAGCATCCTCCAGGACCTGGCGCCCAACGCGATCACCACGTACTTCACGCCCAACCTCTACACCTTCACGCTGGCCTTCTCCGGCAGGCAGCAGAACTACGCGGCCACGGTCTCCATCGTCATGGGCGTCGTCACGATGATCATCGCGTACGCGGTCCAGCTGCGCGGCATGCGAAAGGAGGCGTGAGCGATGAGCGCACCTTCCCACACCGCCCAGCAGACGCCCCGGCGAACCGACCACCGTGCCCCGACGCCCCTGCGTTCCACGCGCCGGCGCCACTCGGCCGGCAGGCCCCGCCGCAGCGTCCTGCTCACCGCCCTCATGGGGCTGACCGCCCTCTACTCGCTCCTGCCGCTCGCGTGGCTCCTCATCAACGCGACCAAGACGCAGCGGAGTCTGCAGACCTCCTTCGGCCTGTGGTTCAGCGGTGACTTCGCCCTCTGGGACAACATCACCCAGACGCTCACCTACGACGACGGCATCTTCGTCCGCTGGTTCCTCAACACCCTGCTGTACGTGGTCGTGGGCGCCGGCGGTGCCACCTTCCTCGCGGTCGTCGGCGGCTACGGCCTGGCCAAGTTCGACTTCACGGGCAAGCGCGCCGTCTTCGCCACCGTCATCGGCGCGGTGGCCGTCCCCGCGACCGCCCTGGCCGTCCCCACCTTCCTCATGTTCAGCAAGATGGGCCTCACCGATACGCCGTGGGCCGTCATCATCCCGTCGCTGATCTCCCCGTTCGGGCTCTACCTGATGTGGGTGTTCGCCGCGGAGGCCATCCCGACGGAACTCCTCGAAGCGGCCCGGATGGACGGCTCCGGGGAGGTGCGGACCTTCTTCCAGGTCGCGCTCCCGCTGCTCGGCCCGGGCATCGTGACCGTCCTGCTGTTCACCATGGTGCAGACCTGGAACAACTACTTCCTGCCCCTGATCATGATCAAGAACCCGGACTGGTACCCGCTGACCCTGGGACTGGACGCCTGGAACGAGCAGGCGTCGACCGCGGGCGGCCAGCCCGTCTTCAACCTCGTCATCACCGGCTCCCTGCTGACCATCGTGCCGCTGGTCATCGCCTTCCTGCTGCTCCAGCGCTACTGGCAGTCGGGGCTGGCGGCGGGCAGCGTCAAGGGCTGACCGCCCCCCGGCCGCGCAGGACACCGATTCCCGCGCGTTCCGGGGCCGCCCCACCCCGGCCCCGGCCACGCGGCGCCCCACCCCGGCCCCGGCCACGCGGCGCCCCACCCCCCATCTCCCGCACGTGCCGTGCGGGCGCTCGACAGTTCGTGAACCACCCTCACCACAACGGAGTGAAGCGATATGAGAACCATGACCAGACGCGCGATGCGTGGCGTCGGCCTGCTGTGCGCGGCCGCGCTGAGCCTCACCGCGTGCGGGTCCTCCGACGAGCCCGCCTCGGACGAGGCGGTGTCCGGAAGTGCTCTCCGGGCGGCCCTGAAGGAGGGCGGCTCGATCACGGTGTGGGCTTGGGAACCGACGCTGGAGAAGGTGGTCAGCGACTTCCAGAAGGAGTACCCGAAGGTCAAGGTGAAGCTGGTCAACGCCGGAACCGGCAACGACCAGTACACCGCCCTGCAGAACGCCGTCCAGGCCGGATCCGGGGTCCCGGACGTCGCGCAGATCGAGTACTACGCCCTCGGCCAGTTCGCACTCGGCAAGTCCCTGGAGGACCTGAGCCGTTACGGCGCCGACGAGTTCAAGGACGACTACTCCCCGGGCCCGTGGAACTCGGTCGCCGTCGATGACGCCGTGTACGCCCTGCCGATGGACTCCGGCCCGATGGCGCTCTTCTACAACAAGAAGGTGCTGGACAAGCACCGGATCGCCACGCCCACCACCTGGGACGAGTACCTGGAGGCCGCGCGCGCCCTGCACGCAGCGGACCCGAAGGCCTACATCACCAACGACACCGGTGACGCCGGGTTCACCACCAGCATGATCTGGCAGGCCGGCGGAACCCCGTTCAAGAGCCGCGGGACCGATGTGACGGTCGACCTCACCGACGACAAGGGTGTCGTCGCGTTCACCGAGGTCTGGCAGAAGCTGCTCGACGAGAAGCTCCTGGCGCCCATCGCCAACTGGAGCGACGAGTGGTACAAGGGCCTGGCGGACGGCACCATCGCCACCCTCGCCACCGGAGCGTGGATGCCCGCCAACTTCGCCTCCGGCGTGGAAGCCGCCGCCGGTGACTGGCGCGCCGCGGCCCTCCCGCAGTGGGAGAAGGGCGGCGAGGTCAGCTCCGAGAACGGCGGAAGCTCCCTCGCGGTGATGAAGGACGGCAAGAACAAGGACCTGGCGTACGCCTTCAACGAGTACGCCAACCACTCGGACGGCGTCCAGGCGCGCATCAAGGCCGGGGCCTTCCCCGCGACCACCGCGGACCTCTCCTCCGCCAGCTTCCTCGACACGGAGTTCCCGTACTTCGGCGGTCAGAAGGCGAACGAGATCTTCGCCCGCTCGGCGAGCCAGGTGCCCGAGGACTGGTCGTACCTGCCGTACCAGGTCTACGCCAACTCCATATTCAACGACTCCGTCGGCAAGGCGTACGTCTCCTCCACCACGCTGGCCGACGGGCTGAAGCAGTGGCAGAAGGCCGCCGTCGCCTACGGCACGGACCAGGGCTTCAGCGTCAACAAGTGACAACCCGCCGCTGACCCGGCAACCGGGGCGGCCGCCCGTACCTCCGACGGGCGGCCGCCCCGCGCTGTACTCGCACCTCCGCATCCGAAAGGATCATCATGACCTCCTCCTCCCCGCGCGCATGGCTGCGCCCGCTCTCCGACGACAGCCCCGCCCACCTCGCCTACGGGGCCGACTACAACCCGGAGCAGTGGCCGCGCGAGGTGTGGAAGGAGGACGTACGGCTGATGCGCGAGGCCGGGGTGACCGTCGTCTCCGTCGCCATCTTCTCCTGGGCGCGCCTCCAGCCGGCCGAGGACCGCTGGGACTTCGGCTGGCTGGACGAGATCCTCGATCTGCTCCACGACAACGGGATCGCCGTGGACCTCGCCACCGCCACCGCGTCGCCGCCGCCCTGGCTCTCCACCCTGCACCCGGAGATCCTCCCGGTCACCCGGACCGGTGAGACCCTCGCCCAGGGCGCACGGCAGCACTGGCGCCCCACCTCGCCCGTCTTCCGCACGTACGCCCTGCGGCTGGTCGAGGCCATGGCCACCCGTTACGCGGACCATCCCGCGCTGGTCGCCTGGCACATCTCCAACGAGCTCGGCTGTCACAACATCTACGACTACTCCGACGACGCCGCGCGGGCCTTCCGCGACTGGCTGCGTACCCGCTACGGCACACTCGACGAGCTCAACCGCGCCTGGGCCACGTCCTTCTGGTCCCAGCACTACGGGGAGTGGGATCAGATCCTGCCGCCGAGGCTGGCCGCGAGCCACGCCAACCCCACCCAGCAGCTGGACTTCAAGCGCTTCTCGTCGGACGCGCTGAAGGACTATCTCCGGGCCGAACGCGACATCCTGCGCCGCGTCACGCCCGACATCCCTGCCACCACCAACTTCATGGTGATGAGCGGTACCAAGGGCATGAACTACCCCGACTGGGCCGAGGAGATCGACTTCGTCTCCAACGACCACTACACCCGCCCGGGGCCGCAGCGCCTGGACGAGCTGTCCTTCTCCGCCGGCCTGACGCACTCCATCGCCGGCGGCAGGCCCTGGTTCCTGATGGAGCACTCCACCAGCGCGGTCAACTGGCAGACCGTGAACGTCGCCAAGAGCGAGGGCGACCTCGCCCGCGACTCGCTGCTCCACGTCGCCCACGGAGCCGACGCGGTCTGCTTCTTCCAGTGGCGCCAGTCCGCCGCGGGAGCGGAGAAGTACCACTCCGCGATGGTGCCCCACGCGGGCCCGGACAGCGAGGTGTTCCGCTCGGTGACCGCCCTCGGCCGGACCCTGGAGGCACTCGCCCCGGTCGCCGGCTCCGTGCGCGCACCGGCGCGCGCCGCCCTGGTGTACGACTGGGAGTCGTGGTGGGCCGTCGAACGCGACTCCCTGCCGTCCTCCCTGCTGGACTACCGGCAGGAGGCGCTCGACTGGTACTCGGCCTTCCTGGCGCTGGGAGTCCGGGTGGACGTCGTGACCACCGGGGCCGACCTCACCGGCTACGACTTCGTCGCCGCCCCCCTCCTGCACGTCGTGCCCCAGGCGCTCGCGGGCCGGCTGGACGCCTTCGTGCGCGGCGGAGGCCACCTCGCCACCACCTACTACTCGGGAATCGTCGACGAGAACGACCACGTCCACCTCGGCGGATACCCGGGAGCGCTCCGCGAACTGCTGGGCATCCGGATCGAGGAGTTCGGCCCCCTGCCGGAAGGCACGGACGTACAGCTCGACAACGGTCTGACCGGCACCCTGTGGACCGACCGGATCGACCTGACCGATCCCGGGACCGAGGTGCTCGCGCGGTACGGCACGGGGGACCAGGCAGGGCGCCCCGCGCTCACCCGGCGACCCCTGCAAAGCGGCGGTTCGGCGGCGTACGTCTCCACCCGGCTGAGCGGCGACGGGCTGCCCGAGGTGCTGCGGTCGCTGCTCTCCGCCGCCGGCGTGTCCAGCGAGCTGCCCGCCGGTGTGCGGGGGCACGTGGAGCTGACGGTGCGTACGGACGGCTCCCACGCGTACTGGTTCCTCGTCAACCGTACGGACGAGGCCGCCGCGTGCGGGGCGGTGGCGGGGGAGATCCTCACGGGGCCGTCCGCCGAAGGCGGTCTGGTCCTTCCCCCGCGCGGGGTCGCGGTGCTCCGCACGGCGCCCGGCGCGACGCCCTTCGTCTGAGCCGGGCCCGGCCCCGGCGTGCCGCCGTGCACGCCGGGGCCGGTTCGTCCTGTCGCGAGGAAGCGGCCTCCCCGTGTACTGATCGTTGCGCTGTACGGCTGACGTGGCTCAAGGCCCTCCCCGGATGTGGACGAAAGGTCAGGTGTTCGCATGTCGCGGGCCTGACGCGGTCCGCGATCCGCTCCTCCACCTCAAGGGAGAACGCATGCGCCTGCGCGCCCGCTGGGCACCAGCCGCTCTACTGCTGATCGCGCCCCTGATCGGCACCACCACGGCCACGGCCGACACCGGCGAGACCCTCGTGCCGGTGCAGAAGTCGGCCCGGGCCGTGCCCGGGCAGTACATCGTCACCGTTTCGCCCGGACAGACACCGGGCGCGATGGCCGAGCAGCTGGGTGTCGACACCCTCTTCACCTACAGCAAGGTCCTGCACGGCTTCGCGGCCTCGCTCACCCCCGCCCAGCTCGAGAAGGTGCGCGCCACGGCGGGTGTCCAGGCCGTGGAGGAGAACAGCGAGGCGTCCGTCTCGCCGCCGAAGGCCAAGGCGTCCTCCGGGAGCCGGGCCGTCGCGGGCAGCTGGGGCCAGGACCGCATCGACCAGCGCGCCCTGCCGCTGGACGGCAACTACGACGTGACCGGCACGGGTCAGGGGGTGACCGCGTACATCCTCGACACCGGCATCGAGTCCGCGCACGCCGAGTTCGGCGGCCGGGTCGGTGCCGGCTACGACGCGGTCGGGGACGGCCGGGACGGTGAGGACTGCAACGGTCACGGCACCCATGTCGCCGGGACCGTGGCCGGCGCCACCTACGGTGTCGCCCCCGCTGCCTCCCTCGTCCCGGTACGGGTCCTGAACTGCGAGGGCTCCGGCACCTGGGCCGGCATCATCGCCGGCCTCGACTGGATCGCCCAGAACGCCGAGCAGCCCGCCGTGGTCAACGCCTCCCTCGGCGGGCCCGCCTCGTCGGCCGTGGACGACGCCTTCGACGCGCTCGCGGCGGAGGGCACCCTGCCCGTGGTCGCGGCGGGCAACGAGAACCAGGACGCCTGTGACGTCTCCCCGGCGCGCGCCGACGGTGTGCTGGCCATCGGGGCCAGCGACGACCAGGACCGGCAGGCCACGTTCAGCAACTGGGGCACCTGTGTGTGGGAGTACGCCCCCGGCGTGGACATCGTGTCCGCGAACCTCGGCGGCGGCTCCACGACGCTGAGCGGAACGTCCATGGCCAGTCCCCACGTCGCCGGTGTCGCCGCGCTCTACAAGGAGCAGAACCCGGACGCCTCCCCGCAGGAGGTCGCCGACTGGCTCGCCGCGGAGGCCACCCCGGACGTCCTGACGGGACTGGGCTCCGGCTCGCCCGACCTTCTGCTGTACACCGGCGGTCTCTGAACTTCGTCTCCGGCCGCATCCGAGCGGGGTCCGCGTCCAGCGGGCCCCGCTTTTCGCCGTGCCGTGGAGCAGGCACTTTCCAGAACCTTGCAGCTACACGCAAATTTCTTACGTATCTCTCCGAGCCCTGAGCGGGCCGTCGCGGACTCCCCAATCGACTTTCCTGAAGGGTCTTTGGCCACATCCGGCAGTCCGTCATGGCGTTCCGGTTTCTGTCCCAACGGTGGACGCTCTCTGCCTTCTCTGCAACTCTCTGACAGCTGCGCGCAAATCTCAGCTCAGTATGCGCAGAAACAAGTGCCACAGGGCACCAACAGACAGAGCCGCGCCCTCGGAGCATCAGGCGCCGAGGCCGAAGATCGGGGACTTATGAGAGCCCAACGCTGGAGATGGCGGGCCCTTTCCGCCGTGGTCACCACCAGTCTTCTGATGATCGGATGGCCGTCGTTCACCGCTGCGGCGGCCGACGGCCCCAACATCGCCGCGGGCCGGACCGCCGCCGCGAGCAGCGCGGGCGGCGAGTACGCCGCCCGCAACGTGACGGACGGCAACCAGGCGACGTACTGGGAGGGTTCGGGCGGCACGCTGCCGCAGTGGGTGCAGACCGACCTCGGCACGAGCGCCCGGGTCGACGAGGTGACGCTGAAGCTTCCGGCGGGGTGGGAGACCAGGCAGCAGACCCTCTCCGTTCAGGGGAGTGCCGACGGCACCAGCTTCTCGACGCTGAAGAACTCGGCGGCGTACACCTTCAGCCCCGGCACCTCCAACGCCGTGAAGATAACCTTCCCGGCCACCCAGGCCCGGTTCGTGCGGGTGAACGTCACGGCCAACACGGGGTGGCAGAACGCACAGCTCTCCGAACTGGAGGTCAGGGCCGCGGGCGAGTCCTCCGCGAACCTCGCGGCGGGCAGGACGCTCCGGGCGAGCAGCTGGACCGAGACGTACACGGCCTCCAACGGCAACGACGGCAACCGGGCCAGCTACTGGGAGAGCAGGAACAACGAGCTCCCGCAGTGGATCCAGGCCGACCTCGGCTCCTCGGTCCGGGTCGACCGGGTCGTGCTGAGACTGCCCGACGGCTGGGAGCAGCGCAGCCAGACCCTGAAGATCCAGGGCAGCGCCGACGGCACGGAGTTCAGCGACCTGACCGCGTCCAGGGCGTACACCTTCAACGCCGCGGGCGGGCAGTCGGCGACGATCTCCTTCGACGCGACCACGACCCGTTACGTGCGGGTGCTGGTCACGGCCAACTCCGTGCAGCCGGCCGCCCAGCTCTCCGAGCTGGAGATCTACGGCCCGGCCACGGGTGACACGCAGGCACCCACCGCGCCGTCGGGCCTGGCCTTCACGGAGCCGGCCACCGGGCAGATCAGGCTGACCTGGTCGGCGTCCTCGGACGACACCGGCGTCACGGGCTACGACATCTACGCCAACAACACACTGCTGACCGGCGTCGGCGCCGGCGTCACCACCTTCACCGACACCCGCCCGGCGAGCGAGACCGTCTCGTACCACGTCCGGGCCAAGGACGCGGCGGGCAACCAGTCGGGGAACAGCAACACCGTCACCCGCACCGGCGACTCCGGTGACACGCAGGCGCCCACCGCGCCCTCGGGTCTGGCGTTCACGGAGCCGGCCACCGGGCAGATCAAGCTGACCTGGTCGGCGTCCTCGGACAACAAGGGTGTCACGGGCTACGACATCTACGCCGACAACGTGCTCCGCAAGAGCGTGGCCGGCGACGTGACCACGTACACCGACACCCAGCCCGCCGCCACGACCGTCAGCTACGTCGTGCGGGCCAAGGACGCGGCGGGCAACGTCTCCGGCGCCAGCAACACCGTGACGCGGAACGGGTCCACGAGCGGCGCCTCGAACCTCGCCGTCTCCAAGCCGATCACCGCATCGTCGGTCGTCCACACCTTCGTCGCGGCCAACGCCAACGACAACTCCCTCAGCACGTACTGGGAGGGCGCGGGCGGCAGCTACCCCAACACCCTGACCGTCAAGCTCGGGGCCAACGCCGACACCGAGAGCGTGGTCGTCAAGCTGAACCCGGACAGCGCCTGGGGTGCGCGCACCCAGAACATCCAGGTGCTCGGCCGGGAGCAGGACGCCACCTCGTTCACGAGTCTCGCCGCCGCCAAGGACTACGCGTTCAGCCCGGCGACGGGCAACACGGTGACGATCCCGGTCACCGCCCGGGTCGCGGACGTCCAGCTGAAGTTCACCTCCAACACCGGCTCCGGCGCCGGTCAGGTCGCCGAGTTCCAGGTGCTGGGCGCTCCGGCCCCCAACCCGGACCTCCAGGTCACGGCGGTCGCCGCCTCGCCCTCGGCCCCCGTGGAATCGGACGCCATCACCCTGTCGGCCACCGTCCGCAACTCCGGCGCGGTCGCCTCTCCCGCAGGGAAGCTGGACTTCGAGCTCGGCGGGTCGAAGGCCGCCACCGCCTCGGTGGGCGCACTCGCCGCGGGTGCCTCCACCCAGGTCAGCGCGTCCGTGGGAGCGCGTGACGCGGGCAGTTACACGCTCGGAGCGGTCGTCGACCCGGCGGGCGAGATCATCGAGCAGAACGAGACGAACAACCGCTTCACCAGTGGCGCCCCGCTGGTGGTGAAGCCGATCTCCAGCTCCGACCTCGTGACGAGCGCGGTCACCACCTCCCCGTCGTCCCCCTCGAACGGCGACACGGTCACCTTCTCCGTCGCCGTGAAGAACCAGGGCTCCGTCTCCTCCGCGAGCGGCAGTCACGGCATCACCCTCAGCCTCATCGACTCCAAGGGCGCCACGGTCAAGACCCTCACCGGCGCGCACAACGGCGCCATCGCCGCGGGTTCCACGACCGCCCCGGTCTCCCTGGGCACCTGGACCGCCGCCAACGGCTCGTACACGGTGAAGGTGGTGCTCGCCGACGATGCCGAGGAACTGCCGGTGAAGCGCGAGAACAACACCAGCACCGAATCGCTCTTCGTCGGACGCGGCGCCAACATGCCGTACGACATGTACGAGGCGGAGGACGGTGTCACCGGGGGAGGCGCCAAGGTCGTCGGCCCCAACAGGACCGTCGGCGACGTCGCGGGCGAGGCGTCCGGCCGCAAGGCCGTCACCCTCGACAGCACCGGGAACTACGTGGAGTTCACCACCCGGGCGACCACCAACACCCTGGTCACCCGGTTCTCCATCCCGGACTCCGCGAGCGGCGGCGGCATCGAGTCGAAGCTGAACGTCTACGTGGACGGCACCTTCCTGAAGGCGATCGACCTCACCTCGAAGTACGCCTGGCTCTACGGGAACGAGACCGGACCGGGCAACGACCCCGGCTCGGGCGCGCCCCGGCACATCTACGACGAGGCGAACGTCATGCTGGGGAAGACCGTCCCGGCGGGCAGCAGGATCCGGCTGCAGAAGGACGCGGCCAACACCAGCACCTACGCGATCGACTTCGTCAGCCTGGAGCAGGTCTCCCAGGTGCCCAACCCGGACCCGGCCACCTACACGGTGCCCGCCGGCTTCACCCACCAGGACGTCCAGAACGCCCTGGACAAGGTCCGGATGGACACCACGGGGAAGCTCGTCGGTGTCTACCTGCCGGCCGGTGACTACTCCACCGCCAGCAAGTTCCAGGTCTACGGCAAGGCCGTGAAGGTCGTCGGCGCCGGCCCCTGGTTCACCCGGTTCCGCGCCCCGTCGACCCAGGACAACACCGACATCGGATTCCGTGCCGAGGCGAGTGCCAAGGGCTCCTCGTTCTCGGACTTCGCGTACTTCGGCAACTACACGTCCCGCATCGACGGGCCCGGCAAGGTGTTCGACTTCTCCAACGTCTCGGACATCGTGATCGACAACATCTGGAACGAGCACATGGTGTGCCTCTACTGGGGCGCCAACACCGACGGCGTGACCATCAGGAACTCCCGGATCCGCAACATGTTCGCCGACGGCATCAACATGACGAACGGGTCCACCGACAACCACGTCACCAACAACGAGGCACGGGCCACGGGGGACGACAGTTTCGCTCTGTTCTCGGCCATCGACGCGGGCGGCGCGGACATGAAGAACAACGTGTACGAGAACCTCACGTCCATCCTCACCTGGCGGGCCGCGGGAGTGGCCGTGTACGGCGGCTACGACAACACCTTCCGCAACATCCACATCGCCGACACCCTGGTGTACTCGGGGATCACGGTCAGTTCGCTGGACTTCGGCTATCCGATGAACGGATTCGGCACCGGTCCCACGGCGATCGAGAACGTGTCGGTCGTACGGGCCGGCGGACACTTCTGGGGAACGCAGACCTTCCCCGGGATCTGGCTCTTCTCGGCCTCCAAGGTCTTCCAGGGCATCCGGATCTCGCACGTCGACATCGTGGACCCGACGTACAGCGGGATCATGTTCCAGACCAACTACGTGGGAGGGCAGCCGCAGTTCCCGATCAAGGACACGGTGCTCACGGACATCTCGGTCTCCGGTGCGCGCAAGAGCGGTGACGCGTTCGACGCGAAGTCCGGGTTCGGCCTGTGGGCCAACGAGATGCCGGAGGCGGGCCAGGGGCCTGCCGTCGGTGAGGTCACCTTCAACGGGCTGAAGCTCAGCGGCAACGCCCAGGACGTGAAGAACACCACCTCCACCTTCAAGATCAACATCAACCCGTAGGTCCGCGGACCGCACGGAGGGGTGTCTCCCGGGTCCCCCGCAAGGAGGTCCGGGCGGCACCCCCGTGTGCGTACGCCCGCTTGCAAGCGGAAGTCCGACTCTTGCGGCCCTTGCTCCCGGAGGGGGCCGCGCAGCCTGCCCGTGTGAATCGGATGAGGTCCCTCCGGCAGTGCCCCGCGACCGCACCCGGCCCGCCCGGGTGCGGTGCGGAGGCGTGTCTGCGGGGCTCCGGCCGCCTTTCGAGCGGTGCCCCGCACATGCGGAAGGATGTCAAACATTTACGAAAACTGCGCGGGATATTGCGCTCGCATGTCGACGGTGGTTGAGTGTGCCGCGCCCCGGCAGAGAGTCGGCCGGGGCCTTCCGTGCTCATGCCCGAAGGGGACCACCGATGAGAAGTGCTGGGTTCCGCCGTACCCGCCGTGCCTCCGCCGCCGCTGTCGTCACCGCGCTCGCCCTGACCGCCCTTGCCTCCTGCGGCACGAGCAGCAGCGGCGACGGGGAGAACAACTCCGGTGGCGGGTCGTCCGATCCGTCGGCGCCGCTCGAACCGAACGCCGAGGTGACGCTGACGATCGACTGCATGCCTCCGGCAGCGAAAGCCGCGGAGCTGCGCGAGTGGGAAGAGGACGTCAAGGCGTTCAACAAGAAGTACCCGAACGTCAGGATCAACGGGAAGTCGACGCCGGGCCAGTGCCTGGAGCCGCCGCGCTTCACGGCCATGCTCAAGGGCAAGTCCCAGCCTGACGTGTTCTACGCGTACTTCACCGATCTCCAGCAGGTGCTGGACAACGACGGGGCCGAGGACATCTCCGCCTACGTCAACGACACCTCCGTGCCGGCGCTGAAGGACATCCAGCCCCAGGTGCTCGACGTGGCCCGCAAGGACGGCAAGCTCTACGCGCTGCCGACCAGCAACTACACCATGGGCCTGATGATCAACCGGAACCTGTTCGAGAAGGCCGGTCTGGACCCGGACACCCCGCCCTCGACCTGGGAGGAGGTCCGCGCCGCGAGCAAGAAGATCTCGGCCCTGGGCAAGGGCATCTCCGGCTTCGGCGAGTACAGCGCCGGCAACAACGGCGGCTGGCACTTCACCGCCACGCAGTACGGCCTCGGCGGTGACGTCGTGGACGCGAGCGGCAAGAAGGCCGCGTTCAACGACGACAAGGGCAAGCAGGTCCTCCAGCAGCTGCACGAGATGCGCTGGGAGGACGACAGCATGGGCAAGACCCAGCTGCTGAAGTGGGGCGACCTGCAGAAGCAGATAGCCACCGACAAGCTCGGCATGTTCCTCGCCGCGCCCGACGACATCACCTACATGGTGCAGCAGCTCGGCGCGTCGTACGAGAACTTCGGCATGGGGCCCATTCCCGGGGGCGAGGCCACGCTCTTCGGCGGCAACAACTACATGATCAAGAAGGGCAGTTCGCCCGACAAGATCAAGGCGGCCGTGGCCTGGCTGAACTTCCAGAACCTCACCCCGAAGAAGGGGCAGTTCGACTGGGGCCGCAGGAAGGCCGACAACCTCCCCGTCGGACTCCCGCAGCCCAACTTCTTCCTCGGCGCGAGCAAGGCGGCGGACGACGCCGAACGCGTCGCCCACGCCACGATGCCCGTCGCGAACTTCAAGGCCTTCATGGACAACCCGGTCCAGGGCAAGGCCGAGCCGCCGAAGGCGCAGGAGATCTACAAGATCCTCGACAACGCGATGTCAGCGGTCCTCACCAACAAGGACGCGGACATCGACAAGCTGCTCGACACCGCGGAGCAGCAGGTCAACCAGGTACTGGCCAACCAGTGACGGACGCGCGGGGGCCGGGTCGCGCGGGCCCGGCCCCCGTGTCCGGACCGTTCGCACACGAGTGACCGCACCAGCACCGAGGAGAGACCATGTCGGCCCCCACCCTGTCCACCGGGAAGGCGAGCGCGCCGCCGCCCGGCCACCACCAGCGCCCCACGGGCCCGGACTCCGCCCGCGAGGAGTTCGTGCGCGCCCTGCGCCGCAACATCTCGGCGCACGGCTTCCTGATCGGAGCGGTGCTCTGCTTCTCGTTCTTCTCCTGGTATCCGATGGTCCGGGAGTTCCTCCTGGCCTTCCAGAAGACCGAGGACGGCAGGACGACCTGGGCCGGCTGGTCCAACCTGAGCTACGTCTTCAACGACCCCGCCTTCTGGCAGGCCTGGCGCAACACCCTGCTCTTCACCGTCCTGGCGCTCCTGCTGGGGTTCGCGGTGCCGTTCGTCGTCGCCGTCGTGCTCAACGAGTTCCGGCACGCGCAGGGATATCTGCGCCTGCTGGTCTATCTGCCCGTCATGCTGCCGCCGGTCGCCTCCGTACTGCTCTTCAAGTACTTCTACGACCCCGGCTACGGGCTCTTCAACCGCATCCTGGAATTCCTCCATCTGCCCGCCCAGCAATGGCTCCAGGACCCGGGCACCTCCATGCTCTCCGTGGTCATCGCATCCACCTGGATGAACATGGGCGGAGCCACCCTCATCTACCTCGCCGCACTCCAGGGGATACCCGGGGAGCTGTACGAGGCCGCAGAACTCGACGGCGCCGGACTGCTGCGCAAGATCTGGCACGTCACCATCCCGCAGACCCGGCTCATCCTGTCGCTCCTGCTGCTCATGCAGATCATCGCGACGATGCAGGTCTTCACCGAGCCGTTCCTGCTGACCAACGGGGCCGGCCCCGAGGGTTCCACCACCACCGTCGTCTACCTCATCTACCAGTACGCCTTCAACTTCAACAACTACGGCGGAGCGGCGGCCCTCGGCCTCCTCCTGCTGGTCGTCCTCGCGGGCTTCTCCGCGGTGTACGTACGCCTCAGCCGCGGCAGCGAAGACTAGGAAGGGAGCGACACGATGGCATCGAGCACACTTGCCTCCCGGCGCGGGACCCGACGCGCGAGGAACCGCGGACGGGACGCGGACCAGGGCCGCCAGCGGACCCTGATCTCACCCGCCCAGCTCGGCCGGCCCCGGGGAAAGGCGGTCTACTGGATCGTCTTCGCCCTGGTGGCGCTGGGCTTCACCCTGGTGTTCCTCGGCCCCCTGTACTGGATGGTCACCGGTGGCCTCAAGACCACCCAGGAAGTCGTCCAGAGCCCGCCCACGGCCTTCCCCTCCTCGATCCACACGGAGAACTACTCCCAGGCGTGGAACGTGATGGACCTGGCCCAGCTGCTCTTCAACACCCTGTACTACGCGTTCGGGGCGCTGGCCTTCCAGCTGGTCCTGGACGTGGCCGCCGCCTACTCCCTCTCCAAGCTGCGCCCCGTGTTCGGCAAGGTCATCCTCGGCATGATGCTCGCCACGCTGATGATCCCCGCGACCGTGCTCGTGGTCCCGCAGTACCTCACGGTCCTCGACGTGCCGGTCTTCGAGCGCAACCTGCTCAACTCGCCCTGGGCGATCTGGCTGCCCTCGGTCACCAATGCCTTCAACATCTTCCTGCTGAAGCGGTTCTTCGACTCGATCCCGGGCGAACTCCTCGACGCGGCGGCCATCGACGGCGCCTCATCCCTGCGCACCCTGCGCTCGATCGTCCTGCCGATCTCCCGGCCGATCCTCGGCGTCGTCTCCATCTTCGCGGTCGTCGGAGTCTGGAAGGACTTCCTCTGGCCCATGCTCACCCTGCCCGACCCGGGCAAGCAGACCCTCAACGTCGGCATCTACTCGCTCTCCAACGGGGTCCCGCAGAACGTCCTCATCGCGGCGCTCACCATCGCGTCCGTCCCGACGCTGCTGATCTTCCTGCTCTTCCAGCGCAACATCATGAGCGGTCTCACCGCGGGCGGTCTGAAGGGCTGACGCCCACCCCGAACCGAACCACCGCCTCCCACCAGCACTCCGCCGCCGGCCCACCCATCGAACGCCCCGCGTCCGGGCCGGGGGCGGAGTACCTCCTGCCCGAAAGGAACGACACGTGGCAGCCATCCGTCCGACCGAGGCCACCGCACCGTGGTGGCGCGACGCCGCCATCTACCAGATCTACGTACGCAGCTTCGCCGACGGCGACGGGGACGGCACCGGTGACCTCGCGGGGGTCCGGGCCAGACTGCCCTACCTCGTGGAACTGGGCGTGGACGCCCTGTGGTTCACCCCCTGGTACCTCTCCCCGCTGGCCGACGGCGGCTACGACGTGGCCGACTACCGCGCCATCGACCCCGCCTTCGGCCACCTCGCCGAGGCGGAGAAGCTCATCGACGAGGCCCGGGAGCTGGGCATCCGCACCATCATCGACATCGTCCCCAACCACGTCTCCGACCAGCACAGCTGGTTCGCGGCGGCGCTGGCCGCCGCCCCGGGCAGTCCCGAACGCGAGCTCTTCCACTTCCGTGACGGACGCGGGGAGCACGGTGAGATCCCGCCCAACGACTGGGTCTCCGAATTCGGCGGCGTCCCCTGGACCAGGCTCCCCGACGGCCAGTGGTACCTGCACCTGTTCGCCCCCGGGCAGCCCGACCTCAACTGGGCGCACCCGGCGGTCCGCCAGGAGCACGAGGACGTGCTGCGCTTCTGGTTCGAACGGGGCGTGGCGGGCGTACGGATCGACTCGGCGGCCCTGCTCGCCAAGGACCCCGCCCTGCCCGACTTCACCCAGGGCACCGACGCACACCCGTACGTCGACCGGGACGAGCTCCACGACATCTACCGCTCCTGGCGCACCATCGCCGACCGGTACGACGGCATCTTCGTCGGCGAGGTCTGGCTCCCCGACCCCGAGCGCTTCGCCCGCTACCTGCGGCCCGACGAGCTGCACACCGCCTTCAACTTCAACTTCCTCGCCTGCCCCTGGGAGGCCAACCTGCTGCGCTCCGCGATCGACGACACGCTCGCCGAGCACGCCCCGGTCGGAGCCCCCGCCACCTGGGTGCTCTGCAACCACGACGTGACCCGCACCGTCACCCGCTACGGACGCGAGGCGACCGGCTTCGACTTCGCGGCCAAGGTCTTCGGTACCCCGACCGACCTGGAGCTCGGCACCCGCAGGGCCCGGGCCGCCGCCCTGCTCTCGCTCGCCCTGCCGGGCGCCGTCTACCTCTACCAGGGCGAGGAGCTCGGCCTGCCCGAGGCCGACATCCCGCGCGAACGCATCCAGGACCCGATGCACCTGCGCTCGGGCGGCACCGACCCCGGGCGCGACGGCTGCCGGGTCCCCCTTCCCTGGTCCTCCGGCGAACCGTACGCGGGCTTCGGTTCCACGGTCGAACCCTGGCTTCCGCAGCCCGTCTCCTGGCCCTCGTACGCCGCCGACGAGCAGGCCGCCGACCCCGCCTCCATGCTCACCCTCTACCGCGAGGCACTGCGGCTGCGCCGCCGCGAACCCGGCTTCGCCGCCACCCCCGGCGAGGGCGCCGACGGCAGGCTGAACTGGCTGCCGTCGGAACCCGGTGTCCTGGCCTTCACCCGGTCACACGGCCTGACCTGCGTCGTCAACCTCTCGGGGAGCCCGGTGAGGCTCCCCGAGCACGACACCGTGCTGCTGACCAGCGGCCCGCTGGACGCGTCGGGTCTGCTGCCCGACGACACCGCGGCCTGGCTGCGCGGGACGCGATAGCGGGGGAGCGGAGGCTGCGGCACAGTGGTCGTATGGACGATCTCAACGCTCTCGCCGACGAGCACCTGGCCGCGGCCCGAACGGACGCGCACGGGCGCAGCGCGCACCTGCTGCTGCGCCAGGCGCCACTGCGGCAGACGGTGATCGCGCTCACGGCGGGATCGGCCCTGGACGAGCACAACGCGCCTCCCGCGGCCTCGCTCCAGGTGCTGCGCGGCGCGGTCCGGCTCACCGCGGGGTCCGGGGACGTGGACCTCGCGGAGGGCGGGCTGCACCCCATCCCCCAGGAGCGGCACGGGCTGCTGGCACTGGAGGACTCCGTCGTGCTGCTCACCGCGGTGAACGACTGAGAGCACCTGGAGTAGGGCCAGGGGATCGAGGCATGAGAGAAAGGGGGACGTCAGAACGCCGCACGACCCGTGACGGCCTCCTGACGTCCGCCTCTCCTACGTCCCCCGGAGTATCCGCGTGCCCAGCAGGACCGACACCCTCCGCGCGGAACGCCTCCCGTCCCAGGCGGGGCGTCCCGCGAAGCCGCCGAGGCACTGGGGCGCCGCTCTGCGCCGAACCCCCGTCTCCCTGTGGAACGACGACCTCTCCGACTGGGCCGCGGCCCTGACCTACTACGCCATCCTCGCGCTGCTCCCGGCCCTCCTGGTCACCGTCTCCGTCATCGGGCTGGCCAACCCCGGCGCCACCAACGCGCTGATCGCCGACATCACGGCCTTCGCCCCGGCCGAGTCCGGGGCCGCGCTGCGCCGCCCCCTGGAGGCGGCCACCCAGGAGCGCACCGCCGTCTGGCTCCTGGTGGCCACCGGGAGCGTGAGCGCCGTGTGGTCCGCCTCCAGCTATCTGGCGGTCTTCCGCAGGGCGATGCACGCCATGCACGACGTGAAGGACACCAGGCCCCCTCTGCGCCAGGCACACATCATCGTGGTCTCCGCCATCGGCCTGCTCGTCCTGCTGATGGCCAGCGCCTTCGCCCTCGTGCTCACCGGCCCCCTGGCGCGCTGGCTCGGCCACCGGCTGGGCCTGGACCAGGCGGGCGAGACGCTCTGGGCGGGCCTGAAATGGCCCGTGCTGCTCTGTCTGGTCGCCTGCCTGATCGTGGTCCTCTTCAGCACGGGACCCCGCTCCGCGCGGGATGTGCGGCAAGGGCTGCCCGGAGGGGTCCTCGCGGCGTTCCTCTGGCTGGTCGCCTCGGCGGGCTTCGCGCTGTACGCCACCCATGTCGCCAGCTACAGCCGGCTGTACGGTTCGCTGGCCGGCCTGGTCGTCTTCCTGATCTGGATCTGGTTCACCAACCTGGCGCTCCTGACCGGCGCCCAGTTCAACGTGGAACTGGCCCGCACGGAGAACCGGCCCGGGCAGGACGCGGACTGAGGGGCCCGGGGGCCTTGTGGGAGCGCTCCCACAAGTGAAGGATGGGGCGATGACACAGACCGCCCATGTGCGTCCCTACCGTCCCGGTGACCAGGAGGCCCTCGCGGACATCTGCGTCCGCACGGCCGACAACGGCGGCGACTCCCGGCATCTGTACCCGGACCCCGGACTCATGCCCGCGCTGTTCGCCGAGCCCTACGCCCACCTGGAACCCGAGCTGGCCTTCGTCCTCGACGACGGCTCGGGGCGGGCGGTCGGCTACATCCTGGGGACCGCGGACACGCCCCGGTTCGTGGACGCCTTCCGTGAGACCTGGGTGCCCCGGGTGGCCGGGCGCTTCCCCGAGCCCGAGGGTGAGCCCCGCAACCTCACCGAGGCGATGACGGCGCTGCTGTACCGCCCCGAGCGCATGATCCTCCCTGAGCTCCGCGAGTATCCCGCGCACCTGCACATCGACCTGCTGCCGCCGTGGCAGCGCAAGGGGTACGGCAGGGAGCTGATGGGTGCCTTCCTGGGCGCGCTGCACGGGCGGGGGGTTCCGGCCGTCCATCTGTCCATGGTCACGGCCAACACTCCGGCCAGGGCCTTCTACGACCGGCTCGGCTTCGAGGTCATCGACGTACCCGACCCCGGCCCGCTGACCCATCTCGGGCGCTCGACGGGGGGTGTGGAGTCGGCGGGCTGGGCAGGTAGTGAGGGGCGAGCCCGGGCGAGGGCCGCGGCCGCCGGTTCGGAGGGGTGAGTGAAATGACGGAGCAGAGCGCGTGGAGTTTCGCGGACGACCGGGGTCAGCTGGCGACTGCGGACAGCCGCCCGTCCCGGGTGCTCGCGTACATCCAGGCGGGCGCGACGCTGTGGGACTACGGGATCCACCCGGAGGGGATCTTCGGTTCGGGGCACGACGGGCCGGAGCCGGACCTGGCCAAGACGGGCACGCTCCCGCTGGAGGCGGTGGACTACCGGGGCGCGGGCGCCGACCTGGACGTGGAGACGCTGTTACGGGGCGCGCCCGACCTGGTGGTGGCCGTCAGCTACGGCCACGGCCAGCTCTACGGACTGGACCCGGACACCGCCAAGCACCTGGAGGAGCGCGTCCCGGTCGTCGTGATCGACGTGGGCCAGGCGCGCACCCTGGACCAGGTGTCCGGGCGTTTCGCCGAGCTCGCGCACGCGCTCGGGGGTGAGGGGGCCCCGGACGCGGCGAACGGGCCGGCCGCCGCGCGCGAGCGGCTCCGGGCCGTGGTGAGCGCCTTGCCGCAGGCCCCGAGGGTGGTGGCCCTCTCGCCCGCCGGCCAGGAGCAGGCGTATGTCGCCCGTCCCCAGATGTGGCCCGAGCTGCGGGTGCTGGCCGAGCTGGGTGTCGGGCTGGTGCCCCCGCCCGACGGGGCCGGGGTCAACTGGGCCACCCTCGGCTGGGAGGAGGCGGCGGCCCTGGAGCCCGGCATCGTCCTCGCGGACGTACGGTCCAACGCGGTCCCGCTCGGCGACATCGCCGCCCCGGAGTGGCAGGACGCCGGGCGGCGGGTGCGGACCGTGCCGTGGAATCCGGAGCCGCTGTGCAGCCCGCAGGCCCACGCGCGCTTCCTGGCGCTGGTCGCGGACGCGCTGGAGGAATCCTCGGCCGGCTGAACAACTTTCCCAAAGAAATTCTGCAAAAACTATTTGGCAAAGTGCCGAACCGCTCTAACCTGCCGTCATGGACAACGACGCGACGCACCGCGTGCTCGACCCCGAGCAGGACCCGGCGGCACTCAAGGCGCTCACCCACCCGCTGCGCCTGAAACTGCTCGGACTGCTGCGTCTCCACGGTCCTGCCACCGCCAGTGAGCTGGCGGTCAGGACCGGGGAGTCCTCCGCGTCGACCAGCTACCACCTGCGGGTGCTGGCCAAGTACGCCTTCGTCGCCGAGGCCGAGCACCGGGACGGACGTGAGCGTCGCTGGAAGGCGGTGCACGCCGTCACCTCGACGGACAACGCGGCGATGCTCGCCACCCCGGCGGGCCGGGCGATGACCGTGCTGGGCAGGCGCCGGCAGATCGAGCACCTGCGGCAGTCGGTGGACCGGCACGAGGCGGACATCGAGGCGGGCCGCCTGGGCGAGGAGTGGCACGACCCCTCGGGGATCGACGACCTGATGCCGCTGCTCACCCCGGAGTCCCTCCGCGAGCTCCGGGACACGATCGGCGCCAAGCTGGCCGAGCTGACCGCCCGGGACGAGCACGACCCCCGGGCCGAGCGGGTCGTGCTGCTCACCGCCGGACTCCCGCTGGCCCCCGACGACCGGGGCGCACGCGCAGGCGGCAAGGGTTCGGCCGACCGGGGCGCGCCCGCCGCCGACGAGACCTCCGGCAACGGGGACGCCGCGTGAGCGGGCGGCCGGGCGGCGGGCCCGGGGAACGCGCCGCGCGCCGAAGATTCGTCACGGTGTCGTTCCTCTTCTGGCTGCCCGCGGGTCTCGCGCTGGCGCCCATGGTCCTGCTGCTCACCGAGCGCGGGCTGACGCTCGCCGCCGTCGCCGCGGCCTACGCCGCCCACTCCCTGACCGTGGCGGTCCTCGAACTCCCCACCGGCGGGCTCTCCGACGTCATCGGCCGCCGCAAGGTCCTGGCCGGTGCCGGGATACTCAATGCCGTCGCCCTCGCCCTCATCGCCCTGGGGACGACCCCGTGGGTGATCATCCCCGGTATGGCCCTCATGGGGGCGGGGCGGGCCCTGTCCAGCGGACCCGCCGAAGCCTGGTACGTCGACACCGTGCACGCCCACGCCGGCCCCGACGCCGATCTGCGCACGGGGCTGGCACACGGCAGTGCCGCCTCGTCCGGCGCGATCGCGCTCGGCGTGCTCGTCGGCGGCGGTACGCCCTGGCTGCTCGGCCTCGGCGCCGACCCCGGGGAGGGCCTGCGGGCCCTCACCTCCGGCCTGGTCCTGCCCCTGTCCGTGCCCGTGCTGCTCGGCGCGGCCGTCAACGTCGTGTTCGTCTTCTACGTCCTGGCCGCCCTGACCGAGCCGCCCCGCCCCGCGGCCACCCTGCGCGGAGTCCTGCGGGGCGTCCCCGGCGCCATCGGTGCGGGTCTGCGGCTGGGTGCCGGGGACGCGCTCATCCGCCGCATCCTGATGACCACGGGCGCCGCCGGCACCGCGCTCGCCGCCCTCGAACTGCTCACCCCGGGCCGCGCCGCCGCGCTGACCGGGGCCCCGGAGTCCGGCGCGGTGCTCTTCGCCGGACTCGCGGCGGCCGGATTCGTCTGCTCCGCGCTCGGCAGCCGCCTGGCGCCGCTCGTCGCCCGGGTCACGGGGGACGGGGAGCGCGCGGTCCTGGTGAGCCTCGGCGCCGGTGCGGCCGGCCTGCTGGTGCTCGGCGCCACCGTCACCGCGTCCGGCGCCCCGGCGGCGGCCCTCGCCGCCGCCGGATACGGGCTGGTCTACCTGGGCCTCGGCGCCGCGGGTCCCAGCGAGAGCGACCTCCTGCACCGCCGCGTCGACACCGCGGGCCGGGCGACCGCCCTGTCCGTGCAGTCGCTCGCCCAGCAGCTGACCGGAGCCGCCGCCGGCCTGGTCGTCGGCCTGCTCCCCGCAGGACCGCTGCCCTGGCTGCTCACCGCCGCCGTCCTGCTCGCCGGAGCGCTGCTCTGGGCCCGGCGCACCGCCGGCGCTCCGGCGCCGGAGTGGGGCGGGGCCTGAAGCACTGCTCCGTACGGACGCCCCCGATCGCGCCCGCACCCGGGGTTCGGGACGCTGGCCCGGAGCGGGACGCGAGATCCCCGTACCCCCAGGAGCAGGCATGCAGCAGGACAAGCACCCGTCGTACCGTCCCGTGGTCTTCCGCGACCGTTCCGCCGGTTACGCCTTTCTGACCAGGTCCACCGCGTCGAGCGAGCAGACCATCGACTGGGACGACGGCAACAGCTATCCGGTCATCGACGTCGAGATCTCCGCCGAGAGCCACCCGTTCTTCACCGGCAAGGCACGGGTGGTCGACACCGAGGGCCAGGTCGCGAAGTTCGAGCGGCGGTACGGCGACGAGGGGCGCGGGGACACCCCCTGAACCCCGGGTCTCCACGGCCCCCGCGCACCGGGCAGAATCGGCGGCGCCCTGCCCCGTGACAGCCGCGCTCCACCGGCCGGCCCGCCCGCGTTCCCCAGGAGACCCGCACCCATGCCCGACAGCCCCGCCCTCCTGGTCATCGGCGAATGCGTCGCCGACATCGTCCGGACGCCGGGCGCGCCGGACCGCACCCACGCCGGTGGCAGCCCCGCGAACGTCGCGTACGGGCTGGCCAGGCTCGGCCGCGACACCACCCTGATCACCCAGCTCGGTCCGGATGCCGACGGGCGGCTGATCCGGGACCACCTCGCCGGCGCCGGGGTGCGGGTGCTGACGGACGGGAGCCCGGAGCCCACCCCGGCCGCCACCGTCGAGCTGGACGACGAGGGCCGCGCGGCCTACGCCTTCGCGATCACCTGGACGCTGGGCCCGGTCGAGCGGCCGGGGGAGCCACCCGTGCACGTCCACACCGGGTCCCTCGCCACCGCCCTGGAACCCGGCGCGGACACGGTCCTGGGCCTGGTCGAAGCGCTCCGTACGGCCGCGACCGTGAGCTACGACCCCAATGTGCGGACCGGCCTGATGGGGGACCACGCCACCGCCGTCCGGCGAGCCGAGCGCTGCGTCGCGCTCAGCGACATCGTCAAGGCCAGCGACGAGGACCTGCGCAGGCTGTATCCGCACGAGACCCCGGAGGAGGCCGCCGAGCGCTGGCTGCGCTCCGGGCCCGCCGTCGTCCTGCTCACCCGGGGAGCCGAGGGCGCCCAGGCGTTCCTGCCCGGCGGGACCGTCGGCATCGGGGCGCCGCCCGTCCGGGTCGAGGACACCGTGGGCGCGGGCGACGCCTTCATGTCCGGCACGCTGCACGCCCTGGTAGCGCACGGACTGCTCGGCGCGGAGGCCCGCACACGGCTGCGCTCCCTGGACGCCGCCACCCTCGGCGACGTCCTGCGCCACGGTGTGGCCTCCGCTGCCGTGACCGTCCGGCGGGCCGGTGCGCTGCCTCCCGACGAGGAGGAGCTGGCAGCGGCTCTGACCAGCGCGCCTGTACCCGGGTGATCGGAGTGACGGGGGTGTCCTCGGACGCACCTTCCTCGTTCAGCCCGGTATGACCGTGACCCTCACCGAAACCGCTCCACCGTCCACCACCGAACTGCTGACCGCCGTCCTCCTCGGTCCGGAACACCGCCGCGAACACGGCTTCTGGCAGCGGCTGATCAGCACAGAACCGTTCCGCCGCCCCGCCGGGGGAACGCCCGAAGAGCGACTGGAACTCGCCTACGACCGGTTGCGGGTCCTCAACCTCTCCCTCGACAGCGGGGCGCGCCTCGCCGCCGACCCACGCGCCCTGGCCGCCCTGCACGCCTGGCTCGGGCCGGTCGACCCCGCGCTGACCACCGTCGCGGGCATCCACTACAACCTCTTCCTCGGCAGCCTCCTCGATCAGGACGGCGCGGGCCACCGGGACCTGTCGGACTATCTGTCCCTGCGCCGCATCGGCACGTTCCTGTGCACGGAGGTGGCACACGGAAACAACGCGGCGGCCATGGAGACCACCGCGACGTACGACCGCGAGCGCGACGGATTCGTCCTGCACACCCCGAACGCGGGCGCGCAGAAGTTCATGCCCAACACCAGCCCGGCGGGCGGGGCCAAGTCCGGGCTGGTCGCCGCACGTCTGGTGGCCGACGGCTCCGACCACGGGGTACGCCTCTTCCTGGTGCCGCTCACCGACGAGGAGCGCGCGCTGCCCGGCATCAGGGTGCGGCGGCTGCCCGCCCGGATGGGCAGCCCCGTGGACCACTGTCTGACCTCCTTCGACCAGCTCTTCGTGGCACGTGACGCCCTGCTGGGAGCCGACCGGGAGGAGGGCGCCCGGGGGGAGTTCAGGACGGCACCGGGGGACAGGCGGCGGCGCTTCCTGACCTCGATCGGCAGGGTCATCCACGGCCGGGTCTCGATGAGCGCCTGCGCGGCGGGCTCGGCCCGCGCGACCCTGGCGGTCGCCGTGCGCTACGGGGGCCACCGGATGATCTCCGGCTCCCGGCGCACACCGCCCGTACCGGTCAACGCCCACCGCACCCACCACGGGCCGCTCGCCTCGGCCATGGCCAAGGTCTTCGCCATGAGCCTGCTGCACCGCAGGGCACAGGAGCGCTGGGAGAGCTGTACGGAGGAGGGCGGCAGGGCCGAGGCGGGGACGCTCGTCGACGTCGCCAAGGCATGGATCACCTGGCGGGCCCGGGAGGTCATCGTCGAGAGCCGTGAACGCTGCGGCGCGCAGGCGCTGCTGGAGAACAACGGCATGACCGAACTCGTCACGGGTGTGGAGGGCGCCATCACGGCCGAGGGCGACAACATCGCCCTCTACGCCAAGGCGGCGGCCGACCTGCTCCTCTCGGCCGGGCCGGACGCGCCGGGGAGTGTCCCGGCCGGGCCGGACGGGCCCGGCCGTGTTCCCGCCGAGCCCGGGCGCGAGGGGACCGGCGAGCCCGGCGACCTCGCCGACCCGCGCTTCCTGGTCCGGCTCCTCGCCGCGGTGGAGGACATCTGGTTCGACCGCGCCAGGACCCGGGCGCTGCGGGTGCCGGACACCGACGTCCTCGCGCAGTGGAACGCGGCGTCCGGGCCCGCGATCCGGGGAGTCGAGGCCTATGCCTACCGGCACGCCGCCGAGGCCTACGCCGAGGCCCGCGCCGCACTGCCCGAG
This sequence comes from Streptomyces sp. NPDC002125, assembly GCF_053593715.1. Lineage (NCBI taxonomy): Bacteria > Bacillati > Actinomycetota > Actinomycetes > Kitasatosporales > Streptomycetaceae > Streptomyces > Streptomyces sp. NPDC002125. Next base: position 34,834 of record NZ_JBSFDD010000034.1, read on the forward strand.
GGGGCGGCGAGAGAGCGGCTGGGGGAACTGGAGCGGCTGTTCGCCGTGGAGTGGGTCGCCCGCAACAGCGGCGACCTGCTGGCCGCGGGCCTGCTGAGCGCCGTTCAGACCGAGGCACTGGCCGAGACCGCCGAGGAGCTGATCACGGCCGTCGCCGCGCACGCCCCCCAACTGGCCGACTCCTTCGCCCTGCCCGCTGAACTGCTCGCCGACTGGCCCATCGCGGGGCCCGGCTACGCCGACGCCTACGACGACCCCCGGGGCCCCTGGAACAGCGGTCCGGCGGACGCCCGATGAGCGCCCCGTCCCCGGCCCGTGAGGCACGGCCGATGGGCCGCCGCGTCGCGGAGGGCCTGGAGATCCTCGGCACGAGCGCGGTCCTGCTGGCCTACTGGGGCACGGTGTCCGTGCTCGCCCGCGTGGGAGGGGGACCGCGCAGACGCCGCGGCGAATCGGTTCGCCCCAAGGGCTGACCCGCCCGAGGACCTGCCGGCCGGTACGGAGGACGACGTCCCGCCCGCCGTACCGGCCCTGCCCGTCGTACCGGCCGAGGGCCCCGGAAGTGAGATCCGCACCGGCCGCAGAAGCCGCCGTCACGTCGCGTGATAGCTTGCAGACGCCAGTCACACTCCACGTGGAGTCAGGGAATCCGGTGCGAATCCGGAGCTGACGCGCAGCGGTGAGGGGGACGGGCGGGGCCACGGCCACTGGGACATCCTCGGGTGCCCCGGGAAGGCGCCCCGTCCGGACGAACCCGAGTCCGAAGACCTGCTGGCACCCGCTTCCGCACCCGGGAGCGGAACTCCGTACGGGCTCCGCGCATGAGCCCAGAGACGCCGAGGGACCCTGTGCCGCCCATAGCCAGCACCGCACGCCGAACCACCCCGGTCCTCATGGGACTTGTCCTGCTGACCGCATGCGGCGGCACCGGGACCACCGGAGCCGCACCGGGAGGGGGCGGCGCCGGATTTCCGGTGACGCTGACGAACTGCGGACGCACCGTCACCGTGGACTCCGCACCGCGCCACGCGGTCTCCCTGGACCAGGGATCGACGGAGATCCTGCTCTCCCTGGGCCTCGCCGACCGGCTCGCCGGGACCTCCACCTGGACCGATCCCGTGATGAAGGGCCTGGAGAAGGCCGAGACGAAGATCCCCCGCATCGCGGAGAACCGCCCCTCCTCGGAGAAGGTCCTCGCCGTGGAACCCGACTTCGTCAGCGCCTCGTTCGAATCGACCCTCGGCAAGGGCGGCGTCGCGCCGCGCGAGCAGTTCGAGGACCTCGGAGTGCCGACGTACGTCTCGCCCGCCGACTGCACCGCCAAGGACAACAGCGGCAGTGGCGACGGCTCCCGTACGAAGCCGCTCACCATGGACAGCGTCTACACCGAAGTACGCGAGCTCGCGCGGGTGTTCGGCGTACCGGAGCGGGGCGACGCGCTCGTCGCCCGGCTCCAGGCCCGGATCGGTGCCGCGACCAAGGGCATCGACGCGTCCGGAACGAGCCTGCTCTACTGGTTCGCCAACTCCGAGGCCCCCTACATGGCGGGCTGCTGCGGAGCCCCCGGCATCATCACCGGGGAACTCGGCGCGGAGAACGTCTTCGACGACACCCACGAGGAATGGCCCCAGATCAACTGGGAGACCGTCGCCGACCGGAACCCCGACGTCCTGGTCATCGGCGACCTGACCCGGAAGTCGCAGACGGCCGAGAGCGCCGCGAAGAAGATCGAGTTCCTGGAGTCCAACCCCGCCACGAAGAACATGGACGCGGTACGGCACAAGCGGTACGTCCTGCTCAGCGGCCAGGCCATGAATCCGACGATCCGGACCGTGGAGGGCGTGGAGCGCGTCGCGGCCGGGCTCCGCTCGTTCGGGCTCGCGGGGTGACGGACACCGGACACGCCCCGGACGTACGCGTGGAGCTGCCGCCGGCGGGCCGCGCCGCCGGAGCCCGCGTCGTGCGCGACGGCCTCCTGTGGGCCGGGGGTCTCGCCCTGCTGCTCCTGTCCGTCGCGGTCGCCGTCACGATCGGCCCCGCCCGTATCTCCGTCCCGGACGTCTGGTCGGCCGTGGCCTCGCACCTCGGGCTCGCCCAACCCCGGCTGACCCCGATCCGCGACGGCATCATCTGGAACCTGCGCATGCCCCGCACCCTGCTCGCCGCGGTGTGCGGGGCCGGGCTCGCGGTGTGCGGCACGGTGATGCAGTCGCTGCTGCGCAATCCGCTCGCCGACCCGTTCGTCCTCGGCGTCTCCTCCGGGGCGTCCACCGGCGCGGTCGTGGTCGTCGTGCTCGGCGTCGGCGGGGGAGTGGTCCCGGTCCCGGCCGGGGCATTCGTCGGGGCCCTGTGCTCCTTCGCCCTCGTCCTGCTGCTCAGCCACACCCTCGGCGGCTCGACCGACCGGGTCGTCCTCTCCGGGGTCGCGGCCATGCAGCTCTTCTCGGCGCTCACCTCCTTCGTGGTGATGACCGCGGCCGACGCCGAGCAGACCCGGGGCGTGCTGTTCTGGCTGCTCGGCTCCCTGAGCGGGGTCGGCTGGGGCGACGTGTGGATGTGCTCCGCCGTGCTGGCCGTGACACTGCTGATCTGCCTGGGTCACGCCCGTACGCTCGACGCCTTCGCCTTCGGCCAGGACGCGGCTGCCGCTCTCGGGGTGCACGTGGCCCGCACCCGGATCGTGCTGCTCTGCGCGACCGCGCTGCTGACGGCGGCCCTCGTCAGCTCTGCGGGTGCCATCGGGTTCGTCGGCCTCGTGCTGCCGCACGCGGCCCGTGCGCTGGCCGGCTCGGGGCACCGACGGCTGCTGCCGCTCACCGCGCTCGCCGGGGCCGTCTTCCTGGTCTGGGTCGACACCCTGGCCAGGACCGTCCTCGACCCTCAGGAGGTTCCGGTCGGCGTGGTCACCTCCCTCATCGGCGTACCCGCCTTCGTCCTGGTTCTCTACCGCACGCGGAGGAGCGCATGAGCCCTCAGAAGCACCCCGGGACCGTCGCACCCGCGCCCGGCGAAGGGCTGAGGGCGTCGCGGGTCAGCCGGGAGGCGGGCGGACGGCTCGTCATGGACGGGGTGAGTATCGCCCCGCCGCCCGGCAGCACGACCGGGCTGCTCGGACCCAACGGCTCGGGCAAGACCACGCTGCTCAGAGTGATGGCGGGCGTGCTGACCCCCGGCCGGGGCGTGGTCACCCTCGACGGCCGCACCCTCGCCGAGACCGGCCGCAGGAGTGTCGCCCGCCGTGTCGCCGTGGTCGACCAGCACGCCGTCACCCAGGTCGAGATGAACGTGGCGGACGTCGTACGCCTCGGCCGCATTCCGCACCGTCGCGCCTGGTCGGCGCCCGGACCCGACGACGAGGACGCCGTACGCGAGGCGCTGGCACGCACCGGACTCGCCGACCGTGCGGGCCAGTCCTGGCACACCCTGTCCGGAGGCGAGCGCCAGCGTGTCCAGATCGCCCGGGCGCTCGCCCAGCGGCCGCGCGAACTGCTGCTGGACGAGCCGACGAACCATCTGGACATCCAGCACCAGCTGGAACTGCTCTCCCTCGTCGCGGCGCTGCCCGTCACCGCGGTGATCGCACTGCACGACCTCAATCTGGCGGCCATGTTCTGCGACCGGGTGACGGTCATGAAGAAGGGCCGCGTCGTGGCCGGCGGAACGCCCTCGGAAGTGATCACCGAGGAACTCATCGCCGATGTCTACCGCGTGCGCGCGCGGGTGACGCCGGAAGGGCCGGACGGCCGGCCCTCGGTGCGGTTCCTGCCGGGGAGTCCGTGACGCACGGGCCGGCCCCACGAGCGGCGCGGCACCACGAGAGGGCGGGCCCGTCGACCGACCGGGACCGCCCCTCGTGTGCTGTCGCGCGGCCTTCCGCCGCTGGGTGAGGGGTCAGCGGCGACGTCCCTGGCCGAATTCGCCGCCCGTGTCCTTGCCGCTGCCCATGTCCTTTCCGTCCGCGTAGTCGATCTTCTCCTTGCGGAGCTCGGCGGAGACTTCCTTCTGTTCGGTGACCTTGCTGGTCTCGAGACGGACCCGCTCCACCGGGACAGCCTCCTTGCGGACGGTGGCTCGTTCGGCGTGCAGGGTGACCTCGACGTCCTGTTCGCCGAGCTCGCTCGTCCCCTTCACACCCGTCGTCCGCTCGCCCGGCTTCAGAGGCTCACGCACCACGCGTACCTCCTCGTGGGACACGGGCACCGTGCGCGTGACGTTCTCGGTCACGACGTACTTGTGCAGGCGGGCCCTTCCGCTCTCGTACTCCTCCGTGCCGACCTGGAGCTGCTCCTCGGACCGGATCATCTCCTCACGGCCGGTGCCGGCGGCGGACCGTTCCGCTCCGGCTCCGGCGAGCGGGCGGGACGTGGAGGAGGTGTCCATGTCGCGGTGCCTGCCCGTGCCGGCACCGGTGGTGCCCATGCCGGCCGTCGTGCCCGAGGTCTTCGCCTGTCCGGCCGAGGTCGTGCGAGCCGTACCGGTTCCGGCAGCGCCCGCGGCACCGGCGGCTCCCATGGTTCCCGTCCCGGACGTCGTGCGGGCGTCGCCGCGGCCGGTGGCCTTCCTGGTCATCCCGTAGTGCCGGTAGAGCTCCTCCTCCTCGGACACGGAGAGATGCGCGTCGGCGTCCACCCGGGGGGCTTCCTTGACGCGGTCCTTCGTATGTGCGACGTGCAGGTCGGAGCCCACGCTGCGGGCTCCGGCAAGCGGTACGAAGCTCTCCTTCATGCCGAACATGCCGGTCTTGACCGTCACCCAGTCGGGCTTTCCGGTGTCGTCGTCGACGTACACCCGGCCGACAGTGCCGACCTTCTCGCCGTCGCTGTCGTAGACGGTCAGACCGTCGAGTTCTCCGGAATCCGTGAAACCGTCAGCGGCTCCCATGCCGATTCCTCCTCGCCCGGGCGCGTCCTGTGGGTGGGTCCACCTGGGGTGGCGCGTCCGGATTCCATCGCGCCTCACCCGGATGGACGGTGCAACTTCCCGGCCGTGGCGGCGAGCGGCCAGGGACACCGAAGAGGGGCGGTTGCCCCGTTCCACGCGGATGTGGGCCCTCTCCACCGGTTACGCCATTCGGGTGAGCGCGTGCCTGGGTGCGCCGGATGTGCGGACGGAGGACGCCCGTATGATCGACGCGCTGTCGCCGACCGTCGGCCGGCCTGTCGGGAGGGGTGCGCCATCGGATCCACGGGCATCCGCCTGCCCCGGCAGCGCGGCGAGCTGCTCGCCAGGCAGGAGGACGGTCTGGGCCTGCACCATCTGGTCTGGCGGCTGGGACCGGGCTGGCGGGTGTGCAGCAGCGCCGTGCTCGGCGGCGGGATCGGCCCGCGCGCCTGGATCCTGAACGCGCAGGTGCCCGGTGGCTACCCCCGGCTCGACCCCGACCGCCACCTCCGTGAGATCGCCGCCGCCGAGGCACTCGAAGGGCCCGGCGCCGGACTGATGACGGCCGCCGACGTCACGGCGTACACCGCCGCGGACGACGGCGGCGCGACCGCGACCGTCACCAGCGGCCTCGGCGTACGGGGATGGGCCGCCGCCCCCGCCGAAGGGACCGAAGGCCCCCTCCCGCCGGGCACCGTCAACATCGTCGTCGTCCTCCCGGTACCCCTCTCGGACGCCGCACTCGTCAACGCGGTGGCGACCGCGACCGAGGCGAAGGTCCAGGCCCTCGTGGACGCCGGACTCGACTGCTCCGGGACCCCGACGGACTCGGTGTGCGTCGCCGCGCCGGACCCGGGGGAACAGCCCGGTGAACCGTTCGCCGGGCCCCGCTCGCTCTGGGGCGCGCGACTCGCCAGAGCCGTCCACCGTGCCGTGCTGGAGGGCGCGTTGCGGCAGTCTTGAGGCCCACGGGTCGCGAGACCCCCGCACCGACGAAGGGACTCTCCCCATGGCCACCGATTCTCCGGCGGACACCGCCCCGGGCGCACCGACCGTCGCGGTCCTCGGCACCGGGATCATGGGATCGGGGATGGCCCGCAGCCTGCTCAGGGCGCGGCTCCCCGTCCGGGCCTGGAACCGTACGCGCGCCAAGGCCGAACCGCTGGCCGCCCACGGCGCCACCGTGACGGACACTGCCGAGGAAGCGGTACGCGGGGCGGACGTCGTCCTCACCGTGCTGAACGACGGCCCGTCCGTGGCCGAGACCCTGACCGCGGCGACGCCCGGCCTGCGCCCGGGACAGGTCTGGCTGCAGAGCTCCACCGTCGGGCTCGACGCCACCACCGAGCTGGTCCACCGGGCGGCCGGCCTGGGACTCGTCTACCTCGACGCCCCCGTCTCCGGCACCAGACAGCCCGCGGAGCAGGGCACCCTCACCGTGTTCGTGTCCGGACCCTCGGGCGCACGAGCCACGGCCCTCCCCGTCCTGGACGCGATCGGGCAGCGCACCGTATGGGTCGGCGAGGACCCCGGAGCCGCCACCCGGCTCAAGCTCGTCGCCAACACCTGGGTGATCAACCTGGTCAACGGTGTGGCGGAGTGCCTCAATCTCGCCGAGGGTCTGGGGCTCGACCCGCAGCTGTTCCTCGACGCGATGAAGGGCGGCCCGCTGGACACGCCGTACCTCCAGGCCAAGTCCGCCGCCGTGCTCACCGGCGATCTCAGCCCGAGCTTCGCGCTCTCCACCGCACTCAAGGACTCCCGGCTGATCCTCGACGCGGCCGGGGCCGCGGGGGTGAGACTCGATCTGGTCGCCGCCTCCGCCGAGCGCTTCGGCAGGGCGGAGGCGGCCGGACACGGTGACCAGGACATGATCGCCACGTACTACGCGGGCCGCCCCGAGTAGGAAGCGGCGCCGGCGCGTACGCCGAGACGCACGTCAGACCACGGTCACCGGGTGCCTCACCACCGCGTCGAAGAGGTAGCCCTGCGTGTTGTGCGCGGTCGTCTCCGGCTGGGTGCGGCCCGAGCGGTCCGTCGCCCGCGCGAGCAGCACGCCGGGGCCCGTCTCCTCCGGGACCCAGTCGGCCGTCCACCGCACCCAGCTCCCGGACCTGGGCTCGTCCCGCAGCCTGGCCGGGCGCCAGTGGCCGCCGCCGTCGGTGCTGACCTCGACGCGGCTCACGGGCGCGCCCCCCGACCACGACCTGCCGGTGAGCAGATGCCGCCGGTGCGCCGCGAACGAGGCACCGGGGGCCAGCTCGAACGCGCTCTTGAGCGTCTGGCGGGTGAGCGGCGCGCTGCCCTCGGGGGGATGACCGGGGCCGAACAGCCGGTACAGGCCGGTGTTCCACGGGGTCAGCAGCGGTTCGGCGCTCACCTCGATGTCGCCCACCCACTTGATGTTCGCGATGCCCACCCAGGACGGCACGATCAGCCGGACCGGGGCGCCGTGGTCGGGCGGCAGCGGCTCGCCGTTCATCTCGTACGCGAGGAGCACGTCGTCCAGGGCCTTCGCCACCGGCAGCGGTCTGCGGACCCGGCCCAGATTCGTACCGTCGCTGACGACCTCCGCGTCCAGCCCGCGCGGCAGCACGTCGACGGCGTCGCTGCCGATCCCCGCCAGGCGCAGCACATCGGCCAGCCGCACCCCGCGCCAGCGTGCCGTCCCGATCGCGCCCAGGGTCCACGCCGTGCCGCTGACCGTCTGGCCCTGCTGCGAGGTGAAGAAGCTCCGCCCGTTGCCCGCGCACTCGACGAACGCCGTCCGGGACACGGACGGCAGGGCGAGCAGGTCCTCGTAAGAGAAGTCCACCGGGCCGCCCGTGAGTCCGCTGCCCCAGACGGTCAGCTTCCAGCCCGCCGCGTCCAGGACCGGCGTCGCGGTGTGGTTGCGGACGAAGAAGCGGTCGGCGGGGGTGAGCAGCCCGGTGTCGCGCAGCGCCGCGAAGTTCGTCTCCGCGTTGGTGCCGCGGACCGTGAACAGCTCCGGCGGCAGGGGTTTCACCACCCCGGCGAGGGTCTGCGCCGCCCGGGCGGAAGAGGCGAGCGCCGGGACCAGCGGTGCGGCGACCGACGCGGCGGCCACCAGCTTCAGCAGATCACGCCGGTCGATCCCGGCCGATCTGGCACGGCCGGCGGCCCATTGGCCCAGCCGTATCCGGTCGTACGCGGCTTCGGACGGCGGTACGGACGACATGAGCGCTCCAGGGGGAGATCGAGGGGAGGCGCCCGCGAACCGGGGCAGGGAGTCCGCCGCCCCGCGCGGCCGGGCGGCGGACTCCCTCTCACACGCCTCCGGCGGCCGGCGGCCTACTGGTCAGTGACCGTAGAGGCCGCCCGAGCGGGTACGGAAGCGACTCGCGCACGTGTCCACGAAGCTGCAACGCCGCCGCAACACAAGGCGCAGGACCGGCCCCCACCGCCGGGGACCGGCCCTGCGCCGGCTCGCTGGTCCGGTCTCTCCCGCTCAGTCCTGCGTGAGCATCCCGCTGCGCAGCTTCCGCAGGATGCGGCTGAGCAGCCGCGACACATGCATCTGCGAGATGCCGAGCTCCTCGCCGATCTGAGCCTGTGTCATCTCCTGGCCGAACCGCATGTCGATGATGCGGCGCTCACGTGCGTCGAGCTCGCCCAGCAGCGGGGCGAGCGTGTGGAGGTTCTCCACCGACTCCATCGCGGGGTCCGGTTCGCCGAGTACATCGGCGTACGTGCGCCCGCCGACCGCGCGGCTCGCCGGCTCCGAGGTGTCGGACGGCATGTCCAGCGATCCGGCCGTGTAGCCGTTGGCCGCGACGATGCCCTCGGTGACCTCTTCCTCCTCCAGGCCGAGGTGCTCGGCGAGCTCCGCCACGGTCGGGTCGCGGTCGAGTCCGGCCGCCAGGGTCTCCTTCGCCTTCGCGAGGTCCACCCGCAACTCCTGCAGCCTGCGCGGCACATGGACGGACCAGGTGGTGTCCCGGAAGAAACGCTTGATCTCGCCGACGATGTACGGCACGGCGAACGACGTGAACTCGACCTCACGGGAGAGGTCGAAGCGGTCGATGGCCTTGATCAGGCCGATGGTGCCGACCTGGACGATGTCCTCCATGTCGCCGCTGCCCCGGTTGCGGAAGCGGCCGGCGGCGAACCGCACGAGGGAGAGGTTCATCTCTATCAGTGTGTTCCGGGCGTACTGGTACTCATGGGTGCCCTCTTCGAGGACCCGCAGACGGTCGAAGAAGAGCTTCGACACCCTCCGCGCGTCCTGCGGGGCGATCCGCCCGGCGTCCTCGATCCAGGGAAGTCCGTCCGGGACGCCTGCCCGTTCCGCCGCTGTGGTGTGCGCGGTCTGTGCAGTGTGCGCCGTCATCCCGTCACGCTCCTCGGGTCGTGGGCCTTGAGGTGTAGGCGCCTGCCCGATGGGTGGCAACTCATGCACAGGAAGGCTGTTTTGAGCCAGACCGGTTCCCGTATTGGCCGGGAAGCTTCATGATCGCCCCCGGGGGGCGTGGCTGCGGAGCCCTCGTGGGCGCGGGAGCACACAGAACCGCCCCACCGGTACGGGGGAGCCCGGTGGGGCGGCCGTATCCAGAGTGCCACAGCCCGGGGTCTGTTGGGGCCGTATCCGGACCAGCGGTACACGATTGGCCGGACCTGCACACGTCCCCCCTTTCTGTGTGCTCCGCCGGCCCGCCGGACGGGCCCGCTGATTGCACGCCGGAAGGGTCCGCTGATTGCACGTTTGTGAACAGAGGGCCGCACGGGAATAGGTATGCGTCGAAACGGGCTTTCACCCCTGTCGCCGGCCCCCGATCCCCGACGGAGTGAGAGAGTCCATGCCCGAGGTCACATCCCCGCTCACGCAGCCGCCCACGCTCCAGGCCCCGCCCGCGGCCGCGTCGCAGGAGCCCGAGCCGTCACGGAGTGCCGGGCCCGGGCCCGAGGGTGAGGCCGCCCATCCGCTGGACAACCCCGCCCGCTCCTCCCTGACCGGCCCCCACGCCCACTTCGCCGAGCGGAGCGGCCGCATCCTGCGTTACCAGCCCGACGTCACCCCCTGGCTCGCCCTCCCGGACCACCCCGACGCCCAGGACTGGGCCGATGTCGCCAGTCTCGCGGGCCCCGGCGCGTCCGTCACCCTCACGGCCTTCCGTGAGCCACCGCCGGCCGACTGGGAGATCGTCTTCCACGCGGAGGGCGTACAGATGGTGGACCGGGCCGTGGACGCCGCACCCGACCCGGAGGCGGTGCTGCTCGGCCCGGCCGACGTACCGGAGATGCTGGACCTGGTCGAGCGGACCCGCCCCGGCCCGTTCCTGCCCCGCACCGTGGAGCTCGGGACCTATCTCGGCATCCGCCGCGACGGGGTCCTGGCCGCGATGGCGGGCGAGCGTCTGCACCCGGCCGGCTGGACCGAGATCAGCGCGGTGTGCACCGACGAGTCCGTGCGCGGCCAGGGGCTCGCGAGCCGCCTCATCAGGGCCGTCGCCCACGGCATCAGGGAACGGGGCGAGACCCCCTTCCTCCACGCGGCGGCATCGAACACCGGCGCCATCCGGCTCTACGAATCCCTCGGCTTCACCCTGCGCCGCAGGACTGCCTTCCTCTCCGCGATCGTCCCGGCGGACGCGGTGACACGGACCCGCGCCAGGACCCCGGACCAGGGGACGGGTAGTTTGGAACAGGTGGGGCGGTAGCGGCCGATATGCGGGAGGCGCGGCGTGGTCAAAGGGCTCCGGCGCCCGTCGGCGGCGCGCGACGCGTCGCCCTGGTCCGATCCGGGTGAGACGGAAGCGGGCGCCGCCCGCATCGGGTCCTGGGCGCTCGCGCTCGGCATGCTCCTCCTGACCTTCGCGGTCGTCCTGCTGGACGCGCTCACCGGCTCCGACCTGCCGCTCATCCCGCTCCTGGTCGTGCTGCCGGCGCTCGCCTCGGTCTTCTGCACGGTCCGCCAGACCACCGGAGTGGCGGTATGGGTCACGCTGGTCGTCGTCGGTTCCCGCATCGCCGCGACCGGGGCGTTCTGGGACGTGGTCTTCCTCATCGGCTTCACGGCCCTCGCCAGCGCTCTGGGCGTCGTCGCCTGCGCCGCGCGCATCCGGCACGCCACCGAGGTGGCCAGGCTCCGCTCGGCGGCCGTGGCGCTTCAGCGGCAGATCCTGCGCCCGCTCCCCATCGTCACGCGGCAGGTCCTCGCCCAGGGGGCCTACGCGCCGATCGAGGAGGACCGCTTCGTCGGCGGCGACATCTACGAGGTGGTCCAGTCGCCGTACGGAACCCGGGTGATCATCGGCGACGTCCAGGGCAAGGGGCTGCCCGCCATCGGCGCCGGTTTCGCGGCCCTCGGCGCCTTCCGGGAGGCCGCGGTGAAGGAGCGGGAGCTCACCGCCGTGGCCGACTCCGTCGAGGACGCGGTCGTCCGGCACAACGCCTTCTCCGGCGAGAACGGGGAGGAGGAGCGCTTCGTCACCGCCCTCCTGCTGGCCTTCGACGACGGCGACCGGGTGCGGGCCGTCAACTGCGGCCATCTGCCGCCACGGCTGCTGCACGACGGCGAGGCGTCCCCGGTCACCCTGCACCGGACCTCCGTACCCCTCGGCATGGCGGAGCTCGGCGGTGAGGCGCGGGCGGCCGAGTCGTTCGGCTTCCCGCCCGGTGCCGCCCTGCTGGTCTTCACCGACGGGGTGACCGAGGCGCGCGACGTGACCGGCGACTTCTACCCCCTCGACCAGCGGCTCGGCGGATGGGCGGACCGCGAGCCGTCCCAGGTCCTGGAAGCGCTCCTGGACGACCTGGAGGGCTTCTCCGGGGGAGTACGGCGCGACGACATCGCCGTACTCGTCCTCAGCAGACCGCAGGGGAGCGGGAGTGCGGCGCGGGCCCCCGGGGCCGCCGCGGCCTCCGGCCCCACGAAGTAACACGCGCACCGCTCTTGACGCGTTCACGGCCCTCGGGAACGCTCATGGGAGCGCTCCCGCAGTCCGTGTGCGGGAGCGCTCCCGCACGTTCGTCGCGACAGAGGATGGACCACACCCATGCGCACCAGAGCGACCCTGTTACGAGCCCTGCCGCTGGCCTGCGCGGCGGCTCTGCTGATGACCGTCCAGGCGGTCGCGGCCGGCCCCGCGGACACGGCGCGGGCCGACGGGGCGGCGGAGCGGACCGGCGACCGGAGCACCCGCCTCTACACGCCCGACGCCAACCCCGGCGCGTACAGCCAGGCCCTTGACCTCGCACGCAAGGGCCAGCTGCGCGACGCCGCGGGCATCGTGGCCATGGCCCGCACGCCGCACGCCGTCTGGTTCGGGGACCAGAGTCCCGCCGTCGTGGAGAAGGAGGCGAAGCGGGTCGTCCGAGAGGCGTCGGCACAGCGCTCCGTCCCGGTCTTCGCCCTCTACAACGTCCCCGGCCGGGACTGCGCCAACTACTCCGGCGGCGGAGCCTCCACGACCGCCGAATACCGCGAGTGGATCGACGCCGTCGCCCGGGGCATAGGCGGGCGCGAGGCCCTGGTCGTCCTGGAGCCGGACTCGCTCGCCCTGCTTCCCGCCGACTGCGGCCAGGACGACGCCGAGGGCACGAGAACGGCCGCCCGCTACACCGAGGTGAACTACGCGGTCGACACCCTCGAACCGCTCGCCAGGACCAAGGTCTACCTCGACACCGGGCACCAGGGGTGGCACTCGGTCAACAGCATCGTGCCGCGACTCCTGAAGGGCGGAGTGGAGCGGGCCACCGGCGTCTACACCAATGCCTCCAACTACCACACGGAGGACGCCAACACCTGGTACGGCACCCTCATCTCGTCCTGCCTGGCCTACGTCGACAAGGGTGGCGACAGCGCCGAGTGCCCCAACCAGTGGTGGCCCCGGGCCGACGCGCAGTCCTGGCTGGACGCCAACGTCGACACCGACCCCGCCCGGATGAAGCACTTCGTCACCGACTCCAGCCGCAACGGTCTGGGCACCTGGACGGCACCCGCCGGGAAGTACACCGACGCACAGGAATGGTGCAACCCGCCGGACCGCGGCCTGGGCGCCCGGCCCACCACCAGCACGGGCGACCCGCTCCACGACGCCCGGCTGTGGATCAAGATCCCGGGAGAGTCGGACGGACTCTGCCTGCGCGGCACGGAGGGTCCCGAGGACCCGGAGCGCGGCACCGTGGACCCCGCCGCCGGAGCGTGGTTCCCCCAGCAGGCACTCGAGCTGGTCAGGCTCGCCCAGCCGCCCCTGCTCTGACGAGACCCGCCGGCCCGGCGCGTACAGGCACCGGGCCGGGCGAAACCCGTGCGTGTGAGTTCGGGGGCGGACCGAGCCGGCTCCGCCCGCCCCCGGCCTGACGGGCCGTCGGCGCGGTCCGGTTCCGGTGGGCGGAAAAATCCACCGGGGCCCGCCCGCCGGACGGGTAGCATGGGTGCCATGGGTACCTTGTACTTCTTTCTCTGAGTTCCAGCCAGGACGCCGCCGCGTGACGGCGGCCGTCGCCGTGTGACGCCGAGCGTCACGCCCGCGCGACGCGGTCCTTCCCGCTGTCCGACGACACATCGGCCCCGCAGCGCGCCTCTGTCCGCGACGACGTGCGTGCCGCCGAGGGCCCGTCACCTCAGGGAAAGCATCCATGTCTCTTCAGTCCCACCCTGCCCAGCTGGCCATGAGCGACGTCTCCAAGACCTACGGCGACCGCTCCGTCCTCGACCAGGTGTCCCTCACCGTCCGCCCCGGCGAGAAGGCGGGCGTCATCGGCGAGAACGGCTCCGGCAAGTCCACCCTGCTCCGGCTGATGGCCGGAGCGGAGGCCCCCGACAGCGGTGACATCACCGTCGGCTTCCCGGGCGGCACCGGCTACCTCTCCCAGACCCTCGCCCTCGACCCCGGCAGCACCGTCCAGGACGCCGTCGACGAGGCACTCGCCGAACTCCGCGCACTGGAGCGCCGCATCCGCGCCGCAGAGCAGGAGCTCTCCGAGGAGGAGCCCACCGACGCGCGGCTCGGCGCGTACGGCGACCTGCTCACCGCCTACGAGCGGCGCGGGGGATACGAGGCCGACGCCAGGACCGGAGCGGCCCTGCAGGGACTGGGCCTCGGCTCCCTCGCCCGGGACCGCAGGCTCGGCTCGCTGTCCGGTGGCGAGCAGTCCCGGCTGGCCCTGGCCTGCGTGCTGGCCGCCGCTCCGGAACTCCTGCTGCTCGACGAGCCCACCAACCACCTCGACGCCGACGCCGTCGGCTGGCTGGAGGCCCATCTCCGCGCCCACCGGGGCACCGTGGTCGCCGTCACCCACGACCGGGCCTTCCTGGAGCGCGTCACCACCGTGATCCTGGAGGTCGACCGCGACCTGAGGAACGTCTCCCGCTACGGGGACGGCTGGGACGGATACCGCAGGGCCAAGGCCGCCGCGCGCGCCCGGTGGGCTCAGGACCACCAGGAGTGGCTGACGGAGCTGGCCCGTACCGAGGAACAGGTGAACGCGGCGGGGCAGCGGCTCGCGGGCACAGGCAAGGACCCGGGGCAGGGCTTCGGAAAGCACCGCAGGTCGCACGAGGCCAAGCTGTCCGGCCGGGTCAGGGCGGCCAGGACCCGGCTGGAGGCACTACGCCGCTCACCCGTCCCCGCGCCGCCCCGCCCGCTGCGCTTCACCGCCCGGCTCGCCGTCGTGTCCGGGGACGGAACCCCCGTGGAGGGGAGCGGCGGCTCCGGTCCCGTCGCCGAGCTGGACGGCGTCGTCGTCGGCGCACGCCTGGACGTGCCCTCCCTGCGCGTGGGGCCCGGGCAGCGGCTTCTGATCACCGGACCCAACGGCGCGGGCAAGACCACCCTCCTGCGCGTCCTGGCCGGTGACCTGGCCCCGGACGCCGGTACGGTCCGGCGGCACGGCCGGATCGGCTACCTCCCGCAGGAACTCCCCGCCCGCCCCACCCGCCGCACCCTGCTCGCCACCTTCGCGGCGGGCAGGCCGGGACACCCCGACGAGTGGGCCGACGAGCTCCTGGCGCTCGGCCTGTTCCGCCCGGAGGACCTGACCGTGCCCGTCGCGGCCCTCTCCGTCGGGCAGCAGCGCAGGCTGGCCCTCGCGCGGCTGGTGACCCGCCCGGCGGACCTGCTGGTCCTCGACGAGCCGACGAACCACATCGCGCTCGGGCTGGTCGAGGAACTGGAGGCCGCGCTCCAGCAGTACGAGGGAGCCGTCGTGGTCGTCTCGCACGACCGCAGCTTCCGCGGACGCTTCACCGGCGACCGCGTCGAACTCCGTTCGGGCCGGGTGGCGACCGGCACCGGGGCCTACGCCTGCGAGGGCGCGCGGCCCTCCCGTACGTAGGCGAGCAGGCGCTCGACGAAGACCCGCTGGCCCGTGACCAGCCGTTCGAGGGCCTCGTCCGGGGTGCACCAGGCGAACCGGTCCATCTCCGGGAACTCCTGCCGCACCCCGGACCCCCTCGGCCACTCCATGGTGAAGGTGCCGGGAACCGCCTCGGCGGGGTCGAGCGAGGCCTCCACGGCCCATACGGTCACGGTCTTGCCGCCCGACTGCCGTGCCTCGCCGAGCGGAACCCACTCACCGTCCGGCAAGGCGAGCCCGAGCTCCTCCTCGAACTCCCGCCGGGCGGTGGCGGACGGCTCCTCGCCTGGGCCCTGCTCCCCCTTGGGGACGGACCAGGCAGCCGTCTCACGGTGGGCCCAGAACGGCCCGCCCATGTGGCCGATCAGCACCTCGGCGTCCCGGCCGCCGTCCGGGCGGGCGACGATCCGGAAGAGGAGAATTCCCGCACTGCGCCTGACTGTCGACATGTCGTCAAGTGTGGGGCGCGGTCCGCGCGAAGGCCACCGATCCGGGCCACCCCGGGTCACTCCTTCGCCGCACACTGTTTCTCCTGATGTCCCCGTTGTCCTCTGGTGCGACCCACCGTGTCCGGTCATGCTGACCGCCGACAGCGTGAATCGCGTGCAATCCGCTCCGCACCAGGAGGATTTGTGGGCCTTGGCACCTTCCGCAGCACCCTGCGTCCCCTCGTGCTGCTGGCGACCGTGGCGGTGGCGGCGGCCGGGGCCGTCGTACCCGCGGCGGCCGACACGACTCCGGACCCCCGTCCGCACACCACCGCCGAGAGCCTCAGACCCGTCGCCCCGCCGGCGCCGAGCGCCCCGTCGGGCGAGGCGGCATCCGTCGTGGACGGCGACGGCATCGAGACCGCCCGCGCCACCCGCCCCCTCGCCCCCGGCGTCAGCCTGAGCTCGTACGACCGGCTGGAGTCCGACAAGTGGCTGCGGGTCGACACCCTCTCGGTCGATCTGGACGGCAGCGATGTGCGCGCCGACTACCTGTCGTCGGGCAAGGTCTCGGACCGGCACACGGTCTCCGAGCTCGCCGCCGGGCACGACCCGGGGAAGGGCCGCCGTACCGTCGCGGCGATCAACGCGGACTTCTTCGACATCAACCAGACCGGAGCGCCCCAGGGCCCCGGAATCCAGGACGGACGTACGGTCCACTCCCCGGCCGCGGGCGCCAACCGCGCGGTCGGGATCGGCCCGGAGAACGCGGGCCGCGTCCTGGAGCTGTACTTCGAGGGCACGCTGACCCTCCCCTCGGGTGAACACCCGCTGGCCGCCTACAACGCGGCGAACGTACCGGCCGGCGGTGTGGGCGCCTACACCTCGGCCTGGGGGAGCGCCGACCGCGCCCTGACCGTCGACGCCGCGCTGCCCGTCGCCGAAGTGGCCGTCCGCGACGGCGAGGTCGTGTCCGTGTCCGGCACCCCGGGAACCGGGCCCGTGCCCGAGGACACCGTGGTCCTCGTCGGCCGGGAGGCCGGTGCCGCCCTGCTGGGCGCGCTGGAGCCGGGCGACCCTGTCTCCGTCGCATACCGCGCGCGCACCGACGGCGGAGCCGTCCCGCGTACCGCGGTCGGCGGCAGGGAACTGCTCGTCGTCGACGGCGTGGCGCAGAACCACGACGGCGAGGGCAACAACACCGCCGCGCCGCGCACGGCCGTCGGCTTCTCCAAGGACGGCCGGACCATGCAGGTCGTCACCGTCGACGGCCGCCAGGCCGACAGCGGCGGCGTCACCCTCACAGAGCTCGGCGCGATGATGCGCGGCGCGGGCTCGTACAGCGCGCTGAACCTCGACGGCGGCGGCTCCTCGACGCTCGTGGCCCGTGAGCCGGGCAGCGACGAGCTCCAGGTCGAGAACAGCCCGTCCGACGGCAGCGAGCGCACCGTGCCCAACGGCCTCGCCCTGACCGCCCCAGACGGCAGCGGCCGGCTCGAAGGGTTCTGGGTGGAGACGCGTACGCCGGCCGGCGCCGCCCCCGGCGACGACCCGGTCACCGGAGGCCATCCCGAGCGGGTCTTCCCCGGACTGACCCGCAGGCTCACCGCCGCCGGATTCGACGAGACGTACGGCCCCGCGGCGGGCGCACCGCACTGGCGTGCCGTCAGCCCGGCGATCGGCAGCGTCGACCGGCAGGGCACGTTCACCGCGCGTCGTGGCGGCACGACCGAGGTACGGGCCGAACGCGCGGGCGCGCACGGCGGGACCACGCTCACGGTCCTGGACAGGCTGGCCCGGATCCAGCCCACCACCACGCGGGTCGGGCTCGCGGACGGGGACGCCACGGGCTCCTTCGGCATCGTCGGCCTCGACGCCCACGGCACGAGTGCCCCGATCGAGCCCGCCGACCTCACCCTCGACTACGACCGCGCGCTGTTCTCCGTCGAGGACGACGGAGAGGGGTCCTTCACCGTACGGTCCCGCACCGGCACCGGAGCGGGACAGATCAGGGCCACCGTGGCGGGCGTCAGCACCACCCTCGCGGTGAGCGTCGGGCTCGGCGAGCAGGCGGTGTCGGACTTCGAGGACGCCGGATCCTGGAAGTTCAGCCAGGCCCGCGCCGACGGTTCGCTCGGTGCGACACCCGAGGGGCACACCGGCACAGGCCTCCGGCTCACCTACGACTTCACCCGCTCGACGGCGACGAGGGCCGCCTACGCCGCCCCGCCGCAGCCGGTCGCCGTGCCGGGTCAGCCGCAGGCGTACACCCTCTGGATCAAGGGCGACGGCAACGGCGCCTGGCCGACCCTCCATCTGAAGGACGCGGCGGGCTCCGACCAGCTGCTGCGCGGTCCCTACATCACCTGGACCGGCTGGCGGCAGGTCACCTTCGCCGTGCCGCCGGGCGTGGCGATGCCGCTGTCCGTGCACCGCTTCTACCTCGCCGAGACGGCGGCGGCCCGGCAGTACACCGGCGAGATCGTCGTGGACGACCTGACGGCCCAAGTCCCGCCGACCGTCGACCTTCCCGAACAGGCCGTACCCGCCGACCCGTTGATCGACTCCGCCGCCACGACCGAGGGCAGGGACTGGCAGTTCGCGGTGATGTCCGACGCCCAGTTCGTCGCACGCGAGCCGGACAGCGCCATCGTCCAGCAGGCCCGCCGCACCCTGCGCGAGATCAAGGCGGCCCGGCCCGACTTCCTGGTCGTCAACGGAGACCTCGTCGACGAGGGATCGCCCGCCGACCTCGCCTTCGCCCGCCGGATCCTGGAGGAGGAGCTCGGCGACGCGCTTCCCTGGTACTACGTGCCGGGGAACCACGAGGTGATGGGCGGGAAGATCGACAACTTCGTCACCCAGTTCGGTCCTGCGCAGCGCGTGTTCGACCACCGGGGCACCCGTTTCCTCACCCTCGACACGTCGAGCCTCAGCCTGCGCGGCGGAGGATTCGCGCAGATCGAGCGGGTCCGCGCCCAGCTGGACGCGGCGGCGAAGGACCCGTCCGTCAGCTCCGTGATGCTGATCGAACACGTGCCGCCGCGCGACCCGACCGCGCAGAAGGGCAGCCAGCTGAGCGACCGCAAGGAGGCCGCCCTCGTCGAACAGTGGCTCGCCGGCTTCCGCCGTGCGACGGGCAAGGGCGCGGCCCTCATCGGCAGCCACGTGGGCGTCTTCCACGCCTCGCACGTCGACGGCGTCCCGTATCTGGTCAACGGGAACTCCGGCAAGGCCCCGGCGGGCCCTGCCGACGAGGGCGGATTCACCGGCTGGACCCTCGTCGGCGCCGACCGCGTGACGTCCGGTGAACAGGCCGCGGCGCGCCGCCAGCCCTGGCGGGGCGGACCCGACTGGGTCTCCGCCCAGACGCGCGCCCATGTCGACGCCCTGTCCCTGGACGCGCCCGCCGAGCTCGTCGTGGGGGAGCGTACGAGGGTCGGCGCGAGCGTCACCCAGGGAGCGCGGACGGTGCCCGTCGCCTTCCCGCTCAGCGCCGACTGGACCGGCTCCCCGAACGTGCGCGTCCCGGACGCGGACGACGCCCGCGGGCGGCACATCGCGACGCTGGACCCGGCCACGGGCACGCTGACCGCGCTCCGGCCGGGCACCATCACCCTCGCGGTGTCCGTCAACGGAACCACCCGGCAGGTGCGGATCGCGATCGCGGCAGGGGCGGCGGTGAAGCCAGCCGCCTGACAGACCCTGCCCGCCCCCACCGCCGCACGGCCCCCGGACCCGCCCGGGAGCCGTGCGGTGTTCCGTTGTGGTGGCCAAGGGCCGTGCGGGTGTTGGCATTTGGTGCGCACTGAGCCTTGCGCCGGTTCCCACCAGCCCCATAGGTTCCACGCTGGAACGGAGTGGGAGCGCTCCCAGTTTCCCTGCCGGGGTGTCCTCACGGGCACCCCGGCTCTACCGAAGGGACATCATGAAGAGCCCCGTCCGCTTACTGCGGTCCATCCGCACCAAGGCCGCGGCCCTGTTCGTGGCAGTGGCCTCGTGCGCGGCCCTCGCCACGGCCGCCGCACCCGCGCACGCCGACACCCAGATCTGCGAGCAGTACGGCACGACCGTCATCCAGGGCCAGTACGTGGTGCAGAACAACCGCTGGGGCACCTCCGCCGAACAGTGCGTCAACGTCACGGCGAACGGCTTCGACGTCACCAGGGCCGAGGGCTCGGTGCCCACGAACGGGGCACCCAAGTCGTATCCGTCCGTCTTCAACGGCTGCCACTACACGAACTGTTCACCCGGCACGAAGCTCCCCGCGCAGCTGAGCACGATCAGCAGCGCGCCGAGCAGCGTCAGCTACCGGTACGTCGACAACGCCGTCTACGACGCGGCCTACGACATCTGGCTCGACCCCACGCCGCGAACGGACGGCGTGAACCGCACCGAGATCATGATCTGGTTCAACCGGGTGGGCCCGGTCCAGCCGGTGGGCTCGCAGACCGGGACCGCCACCGTCGCCGGGCGCAGCTGGGAGGTGTGGACGGGCAACAACGGCGGCAACGACGTGATCTCGTTCGTGGCCCCGTCCGCGATCGCGAGCTGGAGCTTCGACGTCATGGACTTCGTGGACGCGACCGTCGCCCGGGGCATGGCACAGAACTCCTGGTACCTCACCAGCGTCCAGGCCGGGTTCGAGCCGTGGCAGGGCGGTGCCGGCCTCGGGCTCGGCTCGTTCTCCTCGTCCGTCGAGCTGGGCGGAGGCAGCGGCGGCCCGGTCGAGCCGGAGGAGCCCGAGGAGCCGGCCGAGCCCGGCGCGTGCCGGGTGAGCTACACGGCGAACTCATGGGCCGGCGGATTCACCGCCGACGTCAAGGTCACCAACACGGGCACCACCGCGGTCGACGGCTGGGCGCTGGGCTTCACCCTGCCGGCGGGCCAGACCGTCACCCAGGCGTGGAACGCGACGCTCACCCCGTCCTCCGGAACCGTACGGGCCGTCAACGCCGCGTTCAACAGACGGCTCGAGCCCGGCGGCAGCCAGTCCTTCGGCTTCCAGGGCGCCTACTCGGGCACGTACGCCAAGGCCACGCAGTTCACCCTCAACGGGGCGGTCTGCACAACGGCCTGAGCCCCACCCCCTCGGACCCGTGCCGGCCGCCCTTCCCTACAGGGGCGGCCGGCACGGCCGGCTCACGTCTTCCGGTATCCGTAGGCGTCCGTGGCCGCCGCCTCCACGGTGTCCAGATCGCCGCCCGCCGACGCGGTCACCAGCGCGGCGACCGCCCCCTCGACGAACGGCGCGTCCACCAGCCGTGCCCCGTCCGGCAGTTCCGCGCCGTCCGCCAGCATCGACTTCACCGTGAGCACCGCGCTCCCGAGGTCCACGAGCAGCGCCACGCCGGCGCCCCTGTCGACCTTCCTTGCCGCCTCGGCGATCAGCTCCGTGCTCGTCCCCAGGCCGCCGGCCGAGGTTCCGCCCGCTGCCGCCACCGGCGCCGTCGCGCCACCGGCCGCCAGCCCGATGGCCAGTTCGGCCACGGCCGCCGCGACCGGGCCGCTGTGCGAGACGAGCACGATCCCGACCTGGTTCTCCTCGCTCATGCCCCGCCTCCACCGCTCGGTTCCCCGGCCTCGGCGAGCGCCCCGATCAGCAGCGCGGCCGAGGTGGCCCCGGGGTCCTGGTGCCCGACGCTGCGCTCACCCAGATAACTCGCCCGGCCCTTGCGCGCCCTGAGCGGTACCGTCGCCAGCGCACCGGCGAGCGCCGCGTCGTGGGCCTCCCCGAACGAGGAGCCCACCGCCTCCACGGCGGGGAGCAGCGCGTCGAGCATCGTCTTGTCCCCGGCCTGCGCGCCGCCGAGCTGCGCGACCGCCGCGACACCCACCCCGAGCGCCTCGGCCAGCTGACCGGGGTCCACCTCGCCCGAGTCGCCCAGCGCCTTGCCCGTTCGCCGCAGCAGGGTCCCGTACAGGGGCCCGGACGCCCCGCCGACGGTCGAGATGAGCTGCCGGCCCGCCAGCGTCAGGACGGCGCCGGGCGTGGCAGGGGCCTCCTTCTCCAGGACCTCGGTCACCGCGGTGAAGCCGCGCCGCATGTTGCTGCCGTGGTCCGCGTCCCCGATCGCGGCGTCGAGCTCGGTCAGCCGGTCCGCCTCACGGTCCACGGCAGCCGCGGTGGCGGCCATCCAACGGCGGAAGAAATCGGTGTCGAGCACAAGATCTCCTGTTCCTCGCAGACGGTGGGCGATCTCCGTCACCGGCCCCAGCGGAGCGCGGGCGTCTGTACGGGCGCGTCCCAGAGCCGCACCATCTCCTCGTCCACCTGGCAGAGCGTCACCGAGCACCCCGCCATGTCCAGCGACGTCACGTAGTTCCCCACCAGCGTACGAGCCACCGGCACACCCCGCTCCGACAGCACCCGCTGGACCTCGGCATTGAACCCGTACAGCTCCAGCAGCGGTGTCGCCCCCAGGCCGTTGACGAGCACCAGCACCGGACCGGCCGGCCGCAGATCGTCCAGCACCGCGTCCACGGCGAAGTCGGCGATCTCCCCCGAGGTCATCATCGGACGGCGCTCCCGGCCGGGCTCGCCATGGATGCCGATGCCCAACTCCAGCTCGCCCGGCGGCAGATCGAAGGTCGGGCTGCCCTTCGCCGGTGTGGTGACGGAGCTGAGCGCCACCCCGAAGCTCCGCGAGGACTCGTTCACCCGGCGCGCCATCGACTCCACCCGCTCCAGCGGGGCCCCCTCGTCGGCGAGCGCCCCGGCGATCTTCTCGACGAACAGGGTCGCCCCCGTGCCGCGCCGGCCCGCGGTGAACGTGCTGTCGGCGACCGCCACGTCGTCGTCCACCAGGACCCGTGCGACCTGGACCCCCTCGTCCTCGGCGAGTTCGGCGGCCATGTCGAAGTTCAGCACGTCACCCGTGTAGTTCTTCACGACGAAGAGCACGCCCGCGCCGCTGTCGACCGCGGCGGCCGCCCGCACCATCTGGTCCGGCACCGGCGAGGTGAAGATCTCCCCGGGGCACGCGGCCGACAGCATCCCCGGCCCGACGAACCCCGCGTGCAGCGGCTCGTGCCCCGACCCGCCGCCCGAGACCAGCGCCACCTTCCCCGCCACCGGCGCGTCACGCCGGACGACGACGCGGTTCTCGGGGTCCACCACCAGCTCGGGATGGGCGGCGGCCATTCCGCGGAGTCCGTCCGCGACGACGGTCTCCGGCACGTTGATGAGCATGCGCAACGGTTCCTCCTGGGGGAGCGCGCCGGCCGGTCGTGGCGACCGGCCGTCAGCATGAATCCGGTCCTCGTGTCTCAGGTGCGTACGCCACCCAGTATCGAAGAGACACGCGTGATCGGGAAGCGACGCGTCGCGGGGAGGCGCGTCCGGTCCGCTCCGTGGGAGGGAAGTCCCGGAGGGCTGCGGACCGCCCTCACCCGTCCCGTGTGACGGCGGTCGTGAGCCACTCGTCGAAGGTCCGCACGCCCCGGGGGCCCGGCCCCGCGGGGAGCTGACCGCCGCCCGCCATGGCGGCCCCCGCGGCGCCCGGGACCCGCACGGGCAGCACCAGCCTGCGCTCACCGCGAGCCCGCAGCACCTTGCGCACCAGGTCGACGAGCTGCTCCTCGCGCGGTCCCGCGAACTCCGGCGCCATGCCCCGGGGCGGAGTGAGCACCAGCTCCACCAGATGCCGGGCCACCTCCTGGGCCGCCACCGGCCGGATGCGCATCCGGGGCACGACGGCGAGCGGCTTCGGGCTCCGGTCGAGCGTCTGCAGGACGAACTCGTGGAACTGCGTGGCCCGCAGCACGGTCCACGGCACCCGGCCGCCCCGCACGGTCTCCTCCTGGGCCAGCTTGCCCTGGTAGTAGCCGTGGCGGACCCGGTCGACGCCGACGACGGACAGCGCGAGGTGGTGGCCGACTCCGGCGCGCGCCCCGGCGTCCAGCAGATTGCGGCCGGCCGTGCCGAAGAAGGCCACGGCCTTGGCACGGCCGAGCGTCATCATGTTGCTCACGTCGATGACCGCCACCACCCCCTCCAGCGCCGCGTCGAGTCCCGTGCCCGAGACCAGGTCCACGCCGTGCGACCGCGCCAGCACCACCGGCTTCTGGCCCGCCGCGGTCAGTTCCCCGACCACCAGCCGGCCCACCACCCCTGTTCCGCCCGCCACCGCCACGCGCATGTCCTGCTCCTTCGTTTCCCGGGGCGAGCCCTCAGCCTCGTACGCAGAACTCGCGGTCGGTCAGCCACTGCCCGAACCAGTCGCTCAGCGGCACCGTGATGCACCATCCGTTCTCGTTCGGGTCGGGCGTGGGCACCGTGGGCGCCGGCTTGTCGGGCTTCGGCGCGGGCGTCGTGACCGGGTCGGGAGCTGAGGGCCCGGTGTCCGGCAGTCCGCTCAGCTTCTCGCGGAACACCTGCGAGGACTCGGGGTTCTCCGCGCACTGCCACACGCCGTGCGGGCAGTAGTCCGTGATCGTCTGGTAGACCGGCTTGTGACGGTCGAACCACTCCAGCATGCGGCGCATGTACTCGGGATTGTCGCCGTTGCGGAAGAGTCCCCACTCCGGATACGAGACGGGCTTGCCGTGCTCGGCCGCGAAGTCCACGTGCTTCTGCAGGCCGTACGGCTCGTTCACCTGCTCGTCGAAGGTTCGCGCGGGCGGCTGGTCATAGGAGTCCATACCGATGATGTCCACGACGTCGTCGCCCGGATAGCACTCGGTCCAGGGCACGGCGTCCCGCCCCCTGCTCGGCGCGAAGTCGAAGCGGAACTTCTGCCCGGAGACGGACCGCATCGTGGTGACGATGCGGTTCCAGTACTCCTTCCACGCGACGGGATCGGGCCCGCACCTGTGCGTGTACGTCGTGCCGTTCATCTCCCAGCCGAGCACGATCACCGTGTCCGGGACGCCCAGCAGGACCAGACGCTCGGCCAGCTTGCGGAAGTGCTCGTCGAACTGCCCGGCGGCACCGGCCCGCAGCAGGCTCCGCACCTCGGAGTCGGAGACGCGCTCCTCGTTGCGCTCCAGCATCGGGGTGTTGAGCACGAACATCCGGTCGTCCGCGGCCCTGCGCCAGGCGGCCCACGAGGCGAGGAAGCCCGGGCGGCCCTCGATGTTCTCCCAGAGGTCGCCCGGCAGATAGGTGTGCCCGACGCGCAGCTCCGTACCCCCGAGCCAGCGCGAAAGCTCCTCCATCCGCTGGATGCCCTGGGGGCCGTAGTCCAGATAGGCGCCGATGGCGGTCGTTCCGCCGGCGACCGGCGGGGCCGGCGCGGCGCTCTTCCCGGACTGGGTGTCACCGGCGTCCTGATTCGCGACGAACGCTCCACCGACGAGAAGGCCGAGCGCGGCAGCCCCGGTGCCGAAAGTGACGAGACGGCGCTGTACGGGCACGGCTCCTCCTTGGGTTGTGGCCTGTATCCGACCCTTTCGACCCTAAGGAGAAAGATTCAACTATGGGTGGTGGTAACGCCGGTGAATAGACCATTAGCGACACGCGCAGGATCATTGCGCCCCATTCGGGTGACAGAATTCGAAGGTGAAGGGGAGCGAGCCCACGCGATTGTCGAAATTCGAATCGATCAGACGCGGTTCTCCCCCCGCCCTGACCCCCGCCCGCCGGGTGAGCAATTCCCGGAAGAGCGCCTTCATCTCCAGTTTCGCCAGATGCGCCCCCAGACAGTGGTGGGGGCCTCCGCCACCGTATCCGAGATGCGGATTGGGGGACCGGGTGATGTCGAAGGAATCGGGGTCGTCGAAGACGGACGCGTCCCTGTTCGCGGACGCGTAGAGGAGGACGACCTTCTCCCCGGGCACGAACGTGCGCCCGCCCAGGGCGCACTCGGCCGCCACCGTCCGGCGGAACTGGATGATCGGCGTCGAGTGCCGCACGATCTCGTCGATCGCCCCGTCCGCGTACCGGTCGAAGTCGGACTCCAGGAGCTCCCGCTGCTCCGGATGCCCGGTCAGCAGCACCAGCCCGTGGGCGATCGCGTTCCTGGTGGTCTCCACGCCGGCGACGAGCAGCAGCGAGAAGAACGCGCCGAGCTCACGCGAGGACAGGGCCCGGCCGCCGACATCCGCCCGGACGAGCGCGGAGACCAGGTCGTCCTCCGGGACGCGGCGCCGCTCGCGGGCGACGGCCGCCATGTCCATCTGCATACGGGCCAGGGAGCGCAGCCCGCGCCCCGGCACCCGCACCCTGGCCAGGCCCCTGCGCCGGACCCCGACGTACTCGGACGCCAGGTCGATGCGCGAGGCGATCCGGGCCCGGCGGGACACCGGGATGCCCATCAGGTCGCAGATCACCTCGAACGGCATTCGGGCGCCCGCCGAACGCATGAAGTCACCGGGGCCCTCGGCGGCCATCTCGTCCGCCAGCCGCCGCGCGACCGCGCCGATGTTCTCCTCGGCGGCGGCCAGCAGTCTCGGGGTGAAGGCGCGGGAGATGGTCCGGCGCAGCCCCGCGTGCTCGGCGCCGTCCATGTTGACCATGGAGTTGCCGAAGACCGCCTTGGCCCAGCGCGCCGGCTCCGGGGTGGTGACGCCGGGCGCGCTGGCGAAGACCTGCGGCTGCCTGCTGGCCGCCCGCACGTCCGCGTGCCTCACCAGCGCGTGGAAGGGCGCGCCCGAGCCCGCACGCGGAGTGAAGAGGACCGGTGCGTCGAGCTCCCGCAGCCGGGCGAACGCGGACAGCCGTTCGGACCTGGGCAGCCGCCAGAAGCCGGGATCGGCCAGGTCGGCGGAGGCTTCCCTCGGCACACGGCCGTTGCGTACCTGCGTCTGCGTGTTCATGCACAACCTCCCGGAGCTCGGACGGCCATGCTGTCCCGGCGTGCCGCACCGCACGGCCGACACGGCCGGACCGGCGGGCTGATTCCCACGGTCGCGCGATGCGTCCGTGCTGCGTAACGGATGAGAACCGTTCGAGCCCCGTCTCGTTGCCACTCACGAGCGAGACATCTCGCACGTGCGGACGAGAGGCAGGTACACCCATTATGAACCCGACCACCGGCGCGAGCGGGGAACCGTCCCGGACCACCGGCCCGGCCCGCCGCGCCGTACTGCGCACCGCCTTCACGGCGACCGTGGTCGCCTGCACCGGCGGCGTGCTCGCCCCGGTCCTCCTCCGGAAGCCGGAGGGCGTGTCCCCCGGCCCGGACCGGGACGCCGTGGGGCCCGAGCGTTTCTCCGAGGTGTACAAGGGCCGTGACATCCGGGGCACGGCCACCGCCGACCCGGCGGACGCGCACCCGTTCGCCGGTGCGCAGCCCTACGCGGGCGCACAGCCGCTCACCGGTGCGCAGCCGTACGCGGGCGGAGCCGGCGCGGCACCGGACGCCGAGATCCACATCGACGGCAGGGCGCTGCATGTCATGCGCCGCGCGGACGGCACCTACCTCAGCACCGTCAACCACTACGAGTCGTTCCCGACGCTCCGGGAGACCGCCCGCGCCGCGGTCGACGAGCTCGGCACCGCCCAGCTGTCCGCCGTCTCCCCGCACACCATCTGAACCCTAAGGACGAACACGGGTGTACAACCGCAAGAACCAGCGCGATCTGACGCGCACCGAGAAGAAACGCCTGGTCGACGCGATCCTGGAGCTGAAGCGCTCGGGACGTTACGACGAGTTCGTCAGCCTGCACCGGCAGTACTACGTCACCGACGGCGAGAGCGGGCCGCGGCCCGCCCACATGACACCGTCATTCTTCCCCTGGCACCGCAGGTACCTGCTGGAGTTCGAGGAGGCGCTCCGGTCCGTCGACTCCCGCGTGTCGATCCCCTACTGGGACTGGACCCGGGACAACACGGCGAGCTCCTCCCTCTGGGCGGAGGACTTCCTCGGCGGCAACGGCAGGCCCGGCGACCGGCAGGTCATGACGGGGCCGTTCGCCTACCGGCGGGGGAACTGGCGCATCCGCGCCGGGGTCACCGACGACCCCTTCCTGCGGCGCAATCTCGGCCGCCCCTCCTCGCCGGTCACCCTGCCCCGTGCGGCGGACGTGGACCGCGCGCTGCGCGACCCGGTCTACGACACCGCGCCCTGGAACAGCGTCAGCGCCACCGGTTTCCGCAACAGGATCGAGGGCTGGGGCATCCGGGAGGGCCGCGGTGTGGCCAACCACAACCAGGTGCACCGCTGGATCGGCGGGTCGATGGGGGGCGCGGCGTCGCCCGACGATCCCGTCTTCTGGCTGCACCACGCCTTCATCGACCTGCTCTGGGCGCGCTGGCAGAAGGCGCATCCGCGCTCGCGCTATCTGCCCGCCCGTGAGCTCCCGAAGGACGACCCGCAGCGGGACCGGGTGTTCCCGGCCGACCGGCCCATGCCGCCCTGGGACGTGCGGCCCTCGCAGCTCATGGACCACACGCGGCTCTACCGGTACGTCTGAACGGCGCAGCGCGAAGGGCCTCCCCTTCCCGCCCTGGGGCGGGAAGGGGAGGCCCTCACGGTGCTGCGGGGGAGATCAGTGGCCGTAGCCGTACCCGCCCTTGTCCTCGTGGCTGTCCGAGACGTTGGCGCAGGTGTTGCCGAACGCCGGGTTCAGCAGCGCGATCACGTTCACGGTGTTGCCGCAGACGTTGACCGGGACGTGCACGGGCACCTGGACGACGTTGCCCGAAAGGACGCCGGGGGAGCCGGCCGCGACGGCCTGCGCGCCGGAGTCGGCGGTGGCCATGCCGGCACCGCCCGCGAGCAGGGCACCGGTACCGGCCATGACGGCGGCCGCCTTCGAGATACGCGACATCAGTTCTCCTTGAGAGGGACGAGACCGGCCGCCTGGATTGCGGCCGCTGTGCACTGACAACGCGGAAGTCGACAGACGGTAACGGACCGGAGCAAAAGTCATCATCTCGGCCCAACTCCGGCCGCTGAGATCGGGTCCGGCCGACCGGATCAACGCATGCCGATGAGCGCCCGCCCGGCCGACGGCAGCTCGCTCAGCACCCCGCGCCAGTCCCGTGCCTCGGGGAAGCGGGACTTCACCGCCTCCGCCGCCCGGTCCCGCGCCAGGATCTGCGCCTCACGCAGCCGCAGCGACGGGGCGAGACCGGAACGCGCCAGCAGCAGACGCCGGTTGACCACCGGCACGGGCGACCAGTTGTTCTTGTACTGCTCCGAGCCGCGCAGCAGGCTCAGGACACCCCGCTCCAGGCCGCCCGCCTCCCGCGCCAGTTCGCGCATCAGCATCGACGAGACGTCCACCTTCTTCCTGAGCCCCGGATCGACCCCGTACAGATAGCCGCCCGTCAGCTGCGCGGACCGGAGTGAGAGATCCGCCGCCACCACCTGTCCGTCGAGCACGAACTCCCTGACCGAGGCCTCGCCGTCGCGCACCATCCGGCGGGTACTGCGCACCAGGTGCGCGCAGAACCGGGGCCGCAGATGCTCCTCGTTGACACCCCGGCCGAGCCACTGGAGCTCGTGCAGCCGCAGCAGGTTGCCGATGGCGCCCGGCACCCGGTGCACGGACGCCTCGCGGCACTCGATGCCCAGCGAGTCGATCCGGCGCAGCTTGGCGCGGACCCGCTGGCCGCGCGAACCGCTCATCCGCCCGATGAGGACCTCGATCGGTTCACCCGGCAGCTCCATGCAGGTCGAGTCCGTGAGGCTGCTCCGCGCCCCGGACCAGGCGTCGGCCAGCAGCTGCGCCGAGGCGCCGGGCCGCACCTCGCGCAGATCGACGACGGTGTGCGCGGCGGCGCGGTGCAGCCCGCGCTCCAGAGCGGTGACCGCGCCCTCGGTGTCCTCGGCGTCCACGAGGATGTCGGAGTAGTCGGAGATCGCGCCGCCCAACGGCACCAGCAGCGGCATCGGACGGTGCGCCAGCATCAGCGGGGCCGCGCCGATCAGCCGGCCGCCCCGCCGGGCGAGGACGATCCGCAGCCTGCCCTGGGTTCCGTAGGAGAGCCACCACGAATGGAGCCACGCGTGGCTCTGGAACGGGGTGGCGGTGGGGCAGCGGCGGTGCAGCGCGTCCCACTCCGCGGCGAGTGCGGTGAACTCGGCGAGGTCCCGGCAGAGGGTGGCGGTGAGCCGCCCGCGCGTGGCGTTGGTCATCGTACGAGCTCCCGTTCGCCGGCGGGGGCGTCCGTGCCGCCCTGGGCGGGGCCCGGGACCTGGGCGGTGACGTCACGGCGGCCGGCCCGGGGGCGGACCAGCAGGACCAGTCCGCCCGCCAGCCCGCCCGCGCTCGCGCCCACGGCCGTGCCCAGCGGCACCGAAGGGGACACGGGGTCGCCCGGCGGCACCGCGTGCGAGAACTTGATCAGGCTCACTCCGGTCTCCTTCGCGACATGACCGCTGCTGACCACCAGCGCCTCGGTGACCGCGTTGGCGATGTCCGCCGCGCGGTCCGGATCGGCCGACGTACCGGTGACGGAGATCATCGGAGAGTCGGGGGAGGTCTCGGACACCACGTGCGTGCGCAGTCGGCGCACCGGCTCGCCTGCGGCGCCCTTCGCGTAGCCGAGGGTCGCGTCGCTGGTGGCGAGACGGCCGTAGGACTGCGCGTAGCCCAGCGCCGCCGCCGGGTCGGTGCCCTTGGCCGCGGTCACCATGGCGTAACCCGTGGCCGCGTACTCGGGCGTGGCGAGCATCCCGTACGAGAGCCCGCATGCCGCCCCGAGCAGGACGCAGGCGGGCAGGGGCCACCAACTGGGCCGTAGGGATGCGGTGCGGAGCCTGCGGAACCGTCCGGGGACGGCAGGCTGCTGCGCGGGCGACTCGGTCATGGGTGTGCTCTCTCGGTCGGGGGGACGGTGGCGTGTGCGTAGACGTCCATGAGGCGCCGGCTGCTGAGCCGGATGTCGTAGTGGTCCACGGCGGCCGGCGGCGGCAGTCTGCGGGTGCCGCTCCCGCTCAGGCGCCGCAGCGCGGACGTGAGTTCACCGGTGAGGTCCGCGGTGCCGGGGGAGGCCCCGACACGGGTCGTTCCGGGCACCCGCCCCGCCAGGTCCTCGATGGCGGGGCAGGCCGCGTGCACCACGGGCAGTCCCGCGGACAGGGCCTCGACGGCGGCCAGCCCGAAGGACTCCTCCCGGGACGCCGAGACGAAGGCGTCCACGGCGCTGAGCACGGCGGGGATTCCCGGTGCCGTGCCCCCGCTGCCGCACTCCCCGAGGAGGCGGACGCGGCCGGCCACACCCAGCTCCGCGGCGAGCGCGCGCAGCGGCCCGGCCTCCGGGCCGTCCCCGGCCAGCACGAGCCAGGCGCCGGGCAGCGCGGCGACGGCCCGGAGCGTGGCGTCGAAGCGCTTTCCGGGCACGAGCCGGCCGACGCCCCCCACCACGAAGGCGCCCTCGGGGATGCCCAGCAGCGCGCGGGTGGCGCGGCGCCGCTCGCCGTCGAAGCGGAAGGCGGCCACGTCGACGCCGTTGGGGACGGTATGGATGCGGGCGGCGGGTACCCCCCAGTCGCGCAGCCGGCCCGCGACGGTGTCGGAGACGGCGACCGTCGCCGCCCCGAGCCGCTCGGTGCGCAGGTAGAGCTCCCGGGTGCCACGGGTCAGCGGCCTGCCCTCGATCTCCGCGTGTCCCAGCGAATGCTCGGTCGACACCACGGTGGTCCCGGCGAGCCGTGCCGCGATCCGCCCGTAGACACACGCCCGGTACAGATGCGTGTGCACGAGGTCGTACGAGCCCCTGCGGATCAGCCGGGCCAGCCTGGGCACGGCGGCGAGGTCGCGGTTGCTCCGCATGCCCAGGTGCCGGACCCGGACGCCGTCGGCGCGCAGGCCCTCCGCGACCGCACCCGGATTGGTCAGCGTCACCACGTCGCACCGCACCGGCAGATGACGCAGCAGCAGACGCAACTGCTGCTCGGCCCCGCCGATGCCGAGACCGGTGATGACGTGCAACGCCCTCATCCGGCGTCACCCGCCTGTGCGCGGCGGTGCCGCAGCCGGTGCCGCAGCTCCTTGGCCCGCAGCCGGGTGGACCGGTCCGCGTGGCTCACATGGGTACGGGGAAGGGCGAAGGGACCCGACAGGGAACCCGGGACGAGCGCGCAGCCGTAGGCGTACCCCGCCTCCCGCACCGCGCCGAGCACCCGCCGGTCGGCCGTGCCGTACGGATAGCAGAAACCCGGCGGGGCCTGGCCGGTGAGGCGGGCGAGCGCGTCGCGGCTGCCTCGCGTCTCCTCGCGCAGCTCGTCGTCGCACAGGGCCGTGAGATCCCGGTGGAGCATGCCGTGGGAGCCGACCTCCATCCCCGCCGCCGCGACGGTACGGATGCCCTCCTCGGTGAGCAGCGGTCTGCGGGGGCCGAGCGGATCCCATGTGTTCGTACCGCCCGATCGTCCCGGCAGCACGAACACGGTCGCGGTGCAGCCGTGCGCGAGCAGCACCGGGAGCGCCTCGTCGAGGAAATCGGCGTACCCGTCGTCGAACGTCAGCCCGACCAGGCCGCGTTGCCCGGCGGCCCGGGCCCGTAGCAGTTCCGTGATCCCTACGCCGGTCAGGCCCCTGCGCCGCAGCCAGGTCAGCTGCTCGTCGAGGCGGTCGGCGGAGACGGTGATGCCGTACGGATCGTCTGTCGGGTCGCTCACCGAGTGATAGGTGAGGATCCACGGCTGGGACCGGCGGGGGAGCGTACGGACACGGGGTGTTGAGGTGTCAGCGGCCATGGGTGAACCTCTGTCGGATGAGTGCCAGCAGATGAACGGCTTCCGGTGCTCTGAGCGCGAGAGCCGTGAGGAGGAAGGCGAGAGGTACGACGGCGCAGCCGGCCGCGAGACCGGGCAGCGCTCCGGGCACCGGACCGACCGCCGTCCACCCCGCCAGCGCCGCCACCGCCGCGGCGGCGGCGGGCCTCGCGAGGGAGAGGGCCACCGAGCCGGCCCGTACGGCGACCGCCCGTGAACGCAGCCCCAGGAGCATCGCCAGCGCTGCCGTGCTGATGCCCAGCGCGTTGGCGGCTGCGATGCCCTCCACGCCGAACGGAGCGGTCAGGACCAGCCCGGCCCCGGTGGTCACCAGGAGGCCCGCGCCCATCGCCCCGAGCGGGTACCAGGTGGGCCGGCCCGCCGAGAAGAACGGCCTGCACAGGGCGCCGACCAGCGTGTGACCGAGCAGACCGAGCGCGTAGACCCGCATCACACCGGCGGTGGCCGCCGTGTCCGCGGCGTCGAAGGCGCCCCGCTGGAAGAGGACTTCGACGATCTGCGGCGCGCATCCGAGCACCGTCGCGGTGCCCAGCAGCACCACGGTCCCGGCCAGGGCGAGATCGCGCTCGACCCGCCGCCGGGCGCCCTCCCGGTCGCCGGCCGCCATGGCCCGGGCGACGACGGGGAAGGTCACCGTGCAGATCATCATGGAGAGCACCATCGGCAACTGCGCCACCTTCTGCGCGTAGTTGAGATG
This sequence comes from Streptomyces sp. NPDC002125, assembly GCF_053593715.1. Taxonomy (NCBI): domain Bacteria; kingdom Bacillati; phylum Actinomycetota; class Actinomycetes; order Kitasatosporales; family Streptomycetaceae; genus Streptomyces; species Streptomyces sp. NPDC002125. The sequence goes on from NZ_JBSFDD010000034.1 coordinate 67,791, forward strand.
GGAGATCGCCCCGTCGGGCAGGGACGAGGCCAGGAAGCGCTCGACGAAGACCTGTGACTGACGGCTCACCACGAACAGGACGACCGGCGCCAGGACCGCCGCACCGAGCAGGGCCGGGCCGCGCTCCCGGGCCGCCCTCCGCACCCGCCCGCGCCGGCCGGGCACCAGCGCCACGAAGGTGGGCAGCAGGGTCAGGATCATCAGCACGCTTCCCAGGGCGACCCCGGCGGCGGCGGCGCGCACCCCCCAGACGGAGTGCAGTGCCAGCGTCATGCCGATGATGCCGATGTTGTAGGCGATGTAGACGCCGGCCGGTGCCAGGAAGCGGCCGTGCGCCCGCAGCGCGGCGCTGAAGTACCCGGTGATCCCGAAGGTCAGCACCGTGACCGCCGTCAGGCGGGTGCAGTCCACGGCGAGCCGGGGATCGTCCAGCCCGGGTGCCAGGATGCCGACGGCCCAGGGCGCGCCCCAGACCAGCAGGGCGCCCACACAGGCCAGCGCGGCCGACAGCCGGGGGAGCGTCGCGGCCACCAGCGCCCGCACGGGGTCCACCGCGGTCCCCCCGGTGGCGCGCCGGGTCAGCGCCAGGCTGAACGCGGGCACGAGCAGCAGCGCCATTCCGTCCTCGATCAGCAGCGTGGCCGCCATCTCCGGCACGGTCCAGGCGATCAGGAAGGCGTCGCTGGCATGACTGGCGCCGAAGAGCCGGGCGATGGCCTGGTCCCGCACGAGTCCCAGCACCGCGGCGACCACGGTCAGCCCGGCGGCACCGCCCGCCGCCCGTGCCAGGAAGCGGCCGGGGCCCGCCGGAGCGTCACGCGTGGACGGTCCTGCGACCGCCTCCGGGGGCGTGCCCGTGGTGGCGCTCACGCTGCGGTCGTCCTCTCAGGACCGGCCAGCGCCCACCACGCCGCCAGGCCGAGCACGATCCCGGTGAGGACGGTGGAGGGGCCGCCGATGTCCGCGTACAGGAAGTCCACGGTCTGCCAGGTCATCAGCCCGACGGCGGCCAGCCCGCAGTCGACGGCCGCGGTGCCCCGGGACCGGCAGAGCACGAGCCTGCGTACGCAGCCGGCCAGGAGTGCCGCCCAGGAACCCACCAGGGCGGTGAAGCCGATCAGACCCTGCTCGCTCAGCACCAGCAGATACATGTTGTGCGGGGAGAGCAGCGGCTGCCTGCGGAATTCCTGCCCCGCCCCCTCGGTGTCGCTCCCGGCCGAGAGCCCGATGGACGCGTGCGCGTCCCGGTGGGCGGGGAAGCCCTTGAGGCCGACCCCGGCCGCCGGGTGCTCGCGCCACATGCCCTCGGCCGCGGCCCACATCGTGTAGCGGTCGTTGACGGACGGGTCGGGCGCGCTGGTCACCTCGGTGATGCTGGTGAGCCGCTGCGAGATCATCTCGGAACCGACACCGAGGCCACCCACCAGCACCACGCCGGCCGCGCCCAGGACCGCCAGGGCGCGGACGGCCTGACGGAGCCCGGTCAGCGCGATCACGGCGAGAGCGCCCGCGGCCGTCGCGATCCAGGCCCCCCGGCTGAAGGACAGCGCGAGCGGGACGACCAGCAGTGCCGCCGTCACCGCCGCCCAGACCCTCAGCCACCGGGGGGCGCCCGCGGAGGGACGCAGCGCGAACGCCGCTGCCGCGAGCAGCCCGTAGCCGACGACCGTGGCCATCCCCATCACATCGCTGGGGCCGAAGGTGCCGACCGCGCGGATCTCCTCGCCCATGTACGAGGCACCGGTGCCGGTGACGTACTGGTGGACGCCCGTCGCGCCCTGGACGACCGCCAGCAGGACCAGCGTGCCCGCGAGGACGCGGAATCCCTGGGCGTCCCTTACCAGGAGGAGGACGGCGGCCGGCACCAGGACGAAGACCTGGAGGTACCGCACGAATCCCGGCAGGGCCGCCGCCGGGTCCGCGGCGCAGACCGTGGCCAGGGCGAGCCCGGCCACCGGCAGACCCAGCACGAACGCAGCAGCCGTGGTGAGCGGACGCCGCCTCAGGAACAGCAGGCGGCCCACACAGACGAGGACGGCGACACCCGAGAGGAGGTCGGCGGCCGTGGCGCCCGTGCTGTCGGCGCCGTCGGACGGCACGGCCACGAGCAGGACCGTCGCCACCAGCGGCAGCAGCGGCCACCGGCGGGCCCACCCGCGCGAAGGCGCGTCCTCGACGACGGCCGGCGCGGGGGGCCGGACGGGGGTCCGTACGGCGGGTGCCTCGGTCTCGGTGAGTGTCACGGTTCAGCTGCCCCCGAGCCGGAACACCGAGCCGGCCGTGCGCGCGAGCACGCACACGTCCTGCCAGAGCGACCAGGTGTCGATGTACCTGTTGTCGAAGCGTGCCCGGTCCTCGATGGAGGTGTCGCCCCGCAGCCCGTGCACCTGCGCCAGCCCCGTGATGCCGACCGGCATCCGGTGGCGGTTCCGGTAGCCGGGATGCGCGAGGCTGAACTGCTGCACGAAATAGGGGCGTTCGGGGCGTGGGCCGACCAGGCTCATGTCCCCGCGCACCACGTTCCACAGCTGGGGCAACTCGTCGAGCGACGTCCTGCGCAGCGTCCTGCCGACCCGGCTCATGCGGGTGTCCGTGGACACGTTCCACCGGGTGGCCGACTCGTGCGCGTCGGCGGGGCGCAGGGTGCGGAACTTCAGAAGGACGAACGGCCGCCCGTCCCTGCCGACCCGCTCCTGCCGGAAGATGACGCCGGGGCCGTCGCACAGGTGTACGGCGAGGGCGCAGACCGCCATCACGGGGGACGCCACGACCAGGGCGACGGCGGCCAGGGCGGCGTCCATGGCGCGCTTCACCCGCTGCGCCACCGGGCGCTGCGGCCCCGTGTGCAGCGCGTGGGCGGCGAAACCCCACACGTGGTCGGGCCGGGCCGTGCTCCGCAAGCGCCCGGCCGTTCCCTGATCGGTGATCAGCCAGACCTGGCAGCCCTGCCGGGCGAACAGGGCGAAGAGTTCCTCGCCGTCCGGCACCGACTCGGGCGGGGCCGTGAAGACCGCGTGCCGCACGGAGTTCTGGATGACCGCACGCCCCGCGTCCTGTACCGACGCGAGGACGGGAAGCGCGGTGCCGCTCGCGGGGGCGGGGATCTCGCCCGCCGCGGTGCCCACCCGGCCGACCGGCCGCATCCCGTAACGCGGATGCTCCTGGAGAACGGCCGAGACCCGGTCGGCGAGCGGCCCGGACCCTACGACGAGCGTGGACCGCGGGCGGCGCGCGGCCGCCCGGAGCCGGGCCCGGTGCACGACGGCGCGCCCGGCGCAGCACAGCACCGTCTGCGCGGCGGCGGCGAAGGCCAGGGCCGCCCAGCCGACGGCGTAGCGCGAACCGGACGCCGCCAGCACCTCGGCCGTCGCGTACCACTGGACGAGCGCGAGACCGGACAGCGCGGGCAGCTCCGCCAGGACGGACGGGGACAGCCCGGTCCTGAAGAGGCCGCGCCAGGAGTTCAGGAGCAGCTGGACCGCGGCCTGCAGGAGGACGACGGCCGACAGCCACGGCCAGGGAGCGACGAGCGCCGTGGCCAGGCCGAGTGCCAGGCAGTCGGCGGCCATCAGCGCGGCGGGGGCCGCCCTGCGCCTCCTGCCCGGGACGGCGGGGGCGGCCGGCCGTCCGCCGCCACTGCGGGGCGGGCGGATCGCGTACACCGCACGTCGTACGGCGGTGGCCTGGGCGGCACGGGGGACAGGTGCACTCTCCGTCGTCATCGCTCGGTGCGCTTCCTCGTCATGGGGCGGGACTGGCCGACAAGTTCCTGGTAGAGACGCAGCACCGCTCCGGCCGTCCTCGTCACGTCGAAGACCGACCGCGCGCGGCTCTGCGCCGTGCGGCCCAGTTCGGCGCGCAGGGCCGGGTCCGTCAGCAGGGCGGTGAGCGCCGCCGCGAGAGCGGCGTGATCCTCGGGCGCCACGAGGCAGTGGGGCACGTGTCCCGGGGCCAGGCTCTCCCGCGCCCCGTTCACGTCCGACAGCAGGACGGGAGTGCCGCAGGCCATGGCCTCCAGGGGGGCCAGCGCCATCCCCTCCCAGCGGGACGGGAGCACCAGCAGGTCCGCGGCCCTGAGCCAGGGCCGCACATCCGCGCACCCGCCGGCGAAGAGCACACCGGGGGGAGCCGCGCGCCGCAGCTCCTCCTCGTACGGTCCGTCGCCGACCAGCACGAGCCGCGCGCCGCCGTCGGAGACCGCACGCCAGGCCCGCAGCAGCACGTCCTGGCCCTTCTGCCGGCTCAGCCGCCCGACGCACACGACGAGCGGCGCGTCCGCCGGGACACCGTCGAGCAGGGGGAGCGCGGCACGGGCCCTCACCGGGGCGTCCGCGCCGGAGGGCTTGAAGCGCGTGAGGTCGATCCCGTTGTGGATGACCGACCAGCGAGCCGCGATGCCCGCGTGCAGCCCGGCCCGGCGCTCGGACTCGCTGACGCACAGGATGCGGTCGCTCCAGCGCGCCCCGAGCCGTTCCCACGCCTTCGCCAGACCGGCGGCCCTGCCCTCCAGTGCCTCGAACGACCAGGCGTGCGGCTGGAACACGGTCGGGACCCGGCCGCGCACCGCGAGACGTCCGGCGAGCCCGGCCTTCGAGCTGTGGGCGTGGATCACATCAGGGGCGTACGCGCGGACCAGACGGCCCGCCGTGGCGATCTCCCGCCCGAGTCCGGGCCCCGGGGAGCGCTCGGCGGGCCACACGCACACCCGGGCCCCGGCCGCGGCGGCGCCTTCGGGCAGCTGACCGTCCGCCGGGCAGGCCACGACGGGCCGGTGGCCCGCACGGACCTGTGCCGCGACCAGGTCGGTGACGACGCGGGCGACGCCGCCGTCCACCGGCTGGACCAGATGAAGGACCGTCAGTCGACTTTCCTCGGTGCAACTCTTCTGCAGCACGCAGGCTCTCTTTCACATGCCCCGAAGAGCCGGTTCGGTTAAAGACCGGCGGCAAGGAATATGGCGGCGGAGATCGAGTGGGTAAAACCGAAACGCACTGTGACAGAACGTTCGTCGGAATACACGTATGACTCGCGCTCCGTCTCCACGGACTACCCGTGAGCAGGCAGCGGGAACTCGGCTGCCGAATCCTGCGGCGTGTCAGACCAGGGTGAACGCTTTGAATCCCGGCCCTGACGCATGATGGCCGTGCCGTGCGCGGCCGCCCGTTTCCCGTGGGGTTCCCTATACGTGCCGGGAGTTAAGCGGTCCCGAATTCCCCCGATTGGGCGACCTAATTCGGTCCGCGGTGTTTGTCGCCTCGCCTGGTGCATTCGGAGCCTTGCCGGGAATCGGCATGCTTTCCGCGTGAACCGGCCAATCATCGTGAAACGGCCTGTGTTCCGCCGCTCTCCGGATGTACTGCTGCTCCGCCCCCGTTGCCCGGGAGCGGAGCGGACGAGGCAGTATCGGGTACGACTCGTGATGATCGTCCGTCCCGTGGCGGACAGCGAAACGGCCGATGACGACAGAGGAGAACCGATGGTTCACGAACGGGCCGGTCAGCCGGCGCAGCCCGGAGACCTGGTGGACGTGGCACGGCTGGTGACGGCCTATTACACGGTCCACCCCGACCAGGCCGAGCCCGGCCAGCGCGTCGCCTTCGGAACCTCGGGCCACCGGGGCTCGGCCCTGGCGGCGGCCTTCAACGAGGACCACATCGCGGCCACCACCCAGGCCATCTGCGAGTACCGCACCCGCCAGGGCACCGACGGGCCGGTGTTCCTCGGGGCGGACACCCACGCGCTGTCCGAGCCCGCCCGGATCACGGCCGTGGAGGTGCTGGCGGCGAACGGGGCCACCGTCCTGATCGACACCGACGACGGCTACACCCCGACCCCCGCCGTCTCGCACGCGATCCTGACGTACAACCGGGACCGCACCTCCTCACTCGCCGACGGCATCGTCGTCACCCCCTCGCACAACCCGCCCGCCGACGGCGGCTTCAAGTACAACCCCCCGCACGGCGGCCCGGCAGGGTCGGACGCCACCTCCTGGATCCAGGACCGGGCCAACGCCCTCATCGAGGGCGGGCTGAAGGAGGTGCGGCGCATCCCGTACGCCCGCGCCCTGGCCGCCGGAACCACCGGCCGGCACGACTTCCTGAGCGCCTACGTCGACGACCTCCCGGCCGTCCTCGACCTGGACGCCGTACGGGACGCGGGCGTCCGGATCGGAGCCGACCCGCTCGGCGGGGCCTCGGTCGCGTACTGGGGGCGCATCGCCGAGCGCCACCGGCTCGACCTCACCGTCGTCAATCCGCTCGCCGACCCGACCTGGCGCTTCATGACGCTGGACTGGGACGGCAAGATCCGGATGGACTGCTCCTCTCCGTACGCCATGGCCTCACTGATCGAACAGCGCGACGCCTACGACATCTCCACGGGCAACGACGCCGACGCCGACCGGCACGGCATCGTCACGCCCGACGGCGGGCTGATGAACCCCAACCACTACCTCGCCGTCGCGATCCGCTACCTCTACTCCCACCGGGAGGGGTGGCCCGCCGGCGCGGGCATCGGCAAGACCCTGGTCTCCTCCTCCATGATCGACCGGGTCGCGGCTGACCTCGGACGGCAACTGGTGGAGGTCCCCGTCGGGTTCAAGTTCTTCGTCGACGGACTGTTCGGCGGCACGCTGGGCTTCGGCGGGGAGGAGTCCGCAGGTGCCTCCTTCCTGCGCCGCGACGGCCGGGTGTGGACCACCGACAAGGACGGCATCCTGCTCGCCCTGCTGGCCTCCGAGATCACCGCGGTCACCGGCTCCACACCCTCCCAGCACTACGGCGAACTCACCGCCCGCTTCGGCGATCCGGCCTACGCCCGGGTCGACGCGCCCGCGACCCGTGAGGAGAAGGCGGTGCTGGCCAGGCTCTCCCCGGAGCAGGTCACCGCCGACACCCTGGCGGGCGAGCCCATCACCGCGGTGCTCACGGAGGCGCCGGGCAACGGCGCCGCCATCGGCGGGCTCAAGGTCTGCACCGACAGCGCGTGGTTCGCGGCCCGCCCCTCCGGCACGGAGGACGTCTACAAGGTGTACGCCGAGAGCTTCCAGGGCGCCGGACACCTGGCCAGGGTCCAGGACGAGGCCCGCGCCCTGGTCTCCGACGCACTGGGCGGCGCGGGCTGAGCGACGGGCACCGAGCGGCGGGCCCGGGACCCGGGCCCGCCGCACCCCGGCCGATACGGAGCCGCGGACCCGGCCGATAGGGAGCCGCGGACCCGAGCCGGCGACGGTGCCGGTCAGGCGTCGGGGACGGTCTGCCGGATCTGGCGGAGGAAGGCCGCGTTGTCGGGGGTCCTGCGCAGCCTGTCGAGCAGTGTTTCGAGCGTGGCCCCCGCCTCCCGGGACCGCAGGGCGCGCCTCAGCCCCCGTACGGCGGCCAGTTCGGCTGCGGGCAGCAGGAGTTCCTCACGGCGGGTACCGGAGGGCGTGATGTCGACCGCGGGGAAGACCCGCCTGTCCGCCAGGGCGCGGTCGAGGCGGAGCTCCATGTTGCCGGTTCCCTTGAGCTCCTCGAAGAAGTAGTCGTCGGCGCGGGAGCCGGTCTCCACGAGCACGGTCGCCAGGATGGTGAGCGAGCCGCCCTCCTCGGCCAGCCGGGCCGCCCCGAAGAGCTTCTTGGGGCCGGTGAGCGCGGACGCGTCGACGCCGCCGCTCAGAGTGCGCCCGCCGGCCCCGCCGCTGTTGTTGTGGGCGCGGCAGAGCCGGGTGAGGGAGTCGAGGAGGATCACGACGTCCCGGCCCTGTTCGACCAGCCGCTTGGCGCGTTCCACGGCGAGGTCCGCGAGCGCGATGTGCTCCTTGGCGGGACGGTCGAGGGTGGAGGAGTACACCTCGCCCCGCACGGAGCGGCGCATGTCGGTGACTTCCTCGGGGCGTTCGTCCAGCAGGACCACCATCAGATGGGCCTCGGGGTGGTTGACGGCGACCGCCGCGGCGATCTGCTGGAGCAGCACCGTCTTGCCGGTCCTGGGAGGAGCGACGATCAGGCCGCGCTGGCCCTTGCCGACCGGGGAGACGAGGTCGATGAGGCGCGGCGCGAGGCCGCCGCCGGGCGTCTCCAGGCGCAGCCGCTCCCGGGGGTGCAGCGGGGTGAGGTCACGGAAGTGCGGCCGGCCACGGAGCTCGTGCGCCGCACGGCCGTTGACCGAGTCGACGAGGGAGAGCACGCGAGGCCGCTCGCAGGTGCCTTCGACGAGATCGCCCTTGCGCAGGCCGTACTGCCGGATCAGCGCGGGCGACACCTGGATGTCACGGGACGAGGGGTGGCCACCGTCGGTCCGCAGTACGCCATGTCCGTTCTGCGTGGTGTCGAGGACACCGACGGTGCGGACGGGCAGGCTCTGCGGGGATACGGGGCGTTCGAGTGTGCTGGTCATGGTGGGTCCTTTCGCGGACATGGCGAATGAGAGGTCCGGCGAAGGCAAGGCGGTGATGTCACGCCTCGTACGACGGGCGGAAGAGGCCCGTACCGGACGGAAGAGGTGGTGCGAAAAGCTGGATCGCCGGTCGTCACAGGACGGGCGCAACAGCGGGGAAGAAGCATCGGCGCCCGATTAGGGCGTTCACGAATGCTGCTCGCAAGGTAGCACGTATGGGGGAGCGGGGGGAAGGGGCCGGGCTCTCCGGCAGGTTCCCGGCCCGCTGCGGCGGAGGCCCGGCGGACGTCCGCTGCAGCGGGCCGGCTGCTCGCCAGGGTGGCGGCCGGCTGCTCGCCAGGGTGGCGGCCGGGCGTTCACCCGGGCGGCGGGCCGGTCCCGGGCGCAAGGGCTGTGACGGCTCGCGGTGCTCGCAGCCCTGGCGAGCCGATCCCGGACGCAAGGGCCGTGACGGTTCCCGCCGTTCGCCGTCCCCCGGCGACGACGTGCCCTCAGCCCTCCCCGCGGAACGCCTTCAGGATCTGCTCGGCCGCGAGCGTGGCCGTCAACTCTCCCCCGCGGACGCGCTGTTCCAGCTCCGGGGTGAGCGTGCGCACCGCCGGGTGGGCGCGGAGGCTGTCCAGCAGGTCGTCGCGGACCATCGTCCATGTCCAGTCCACCTGCTGCTCGCGGCGCTTGGCCGCGAGCCGGCCGGTGGACTCCAGGAGCGTGCGGTGCTGCTCCAGCCGCTCCCACAGCGTGTCCAGCCCCGTCGACTCCCTGGCGCTGCACGTCAGCACCGGGGGAGCCCAGGCCGCGTCCGCCGGGTGCATCAGCCGCAAGGCACCCGCCAGCTCACGCGCCGCGGAGCGCGCGTCGCGCTCGTGCGGGCCGTCGGCCTTGTTGACCGCGATGGCGTCGGCCAGCTCAAGGACCCCCTTCTTGATGCCCTGCAGCTGATCGCCCGTCCGGGCCAGGGTGAGCAGCAGAAAGGTGTCGACCATGTTGGCGACCGCCGTCTCCGACTGCCCCACCCCCACCGTCTCCACCAGCACCACGTCGTAGCCCGCCGCCTCCATCACCACGATGGACTCGCGCGTCGCCTTGGCCACACCGCCGAGCGTCCCGGCCGTGGGGGAGGGGCGTACGAACGCCCGCGCGTCCACCGCCAGCCGCTCCATGCGGGTCTTGTCCCCCAGGATCGAACCGCCCGTCCGGCTGGAGGACGGGTCCACGGCCAGCACCGCGACCCGGTGCCCGAGACCCGTCAACAGGGTGCCGAGCGCGTCGATGAACGTGGACTTGCCCACGCCCGGCACTCCGCTGATCCCGATCCTTCTGGCCCGGCCCGCGTGCGGCAGCAGCTCGCTCAGCAGCCGCTGCGCCAGCACACGGTGATCGGGGCGGGCGGACTCCACGAGCGTGATCGCCCGTGCGACGTACGCCCGTTTGCCGTCGAGCACGCCCTTGACGTAGGCGTCGATGTCGATGTTCGCGGCCACCTTCAGCGGCTCACAGCTCGTGGCCGAGCGAGGCGGCGAGCCGCGCGACCAGGTCGTGGGCGGCGTCCGGGATCACCGTGCCGGGCGGGAACACCGCGGTGGCACCCGCCTCGTGCAGCGCCTCGACGTCCTGCGGCGGAATCACCCCGCCCACCACGATCATGATGTCCTCGCGCCCCTCGGCGGCCAGCTCCTCGCGCAGCGCCGGCACGAGCGTGAGGTGACCGGCGGCCAGCGACGAGACGCCCACGATGTGCACGTCCGCCTCGACCGCCTGCCGGGCCACCTCGCCCGGCGTCTGGAACAGCGGGCCGACGTCGACGTCGAAGCCCAGGTCGGCGAAGGCCGTCGCGATCACTTTCTGGCCGCGGTCGTGCCCGTCCTGGCCCATCTTGGCGACGAGGATGCGCGGGCGCCGCCCCTCCGCCTCCTCGAACTCTCCGACCAGCGCGCGGGTGCGGTCCACGGAGGGGGACTCTCCTGCCTCTTTGCGGTACACCCCGGAGATCGTACGGATCTGCCCCGCGTGCCTCCCGTACACCTTCTCCAGCGCCTCCGAGATCTCTCCGACCGTGGCCATCGCCCGGGCTGCGTCGACCGCCAGCGCCAGCAGATTGCCCTCCAGGTCCGGCCCCGGCTCCCGGCCCGCCGCGTCGGTCAGGGCGCGCAGGGCGGCCTGGCAGGCGTCCTCGTCGCGTTCCTCGCGCAGCCGGCGCAGCTTCTCGATCTGCTGGGCGCGCACCGAGGAGTTGTCGACCTTGAGCACATCGATCTTCTCGTCGGTCTCCACCCGGTACTTGTTCACCCCGATGACGGGCTGGCGGCCCGCGTCGATCCGTGCCTGCGTACGCGCGGCGGCCTCCTCGATCCGGAGCTTCGGGATGCCCGCGTCGATGGCCTTCGCCATGCCGCCCGCGGCCTCGACCTCCTCGATGTGCTGCCAGGCCCGCTGCGCCAGGTCGTGCGTCAGCTTCTCGACGTACGCGCTGCCGCCCCACGGGTCGATGACCCGGCAGGTGCCCGACTCCTGCTGGAGCAGCAGCTGGGTGTTGCGGGCGATCCGCGCCGAGAAGTCCGTCGGCAGGGCGAGTGCCTCGTCCAGCGCGTTGGTGTGCAGCGACTGCGTGTGGCCCTGGGTGGCGGCCATCGCCTCGACACAGGTGCGCGTGACGTTGTTGAACACGTCCTGGGCGGTGAGCGACCAGCCGGACGTCTGCGAATGGGTGCGCAGCGAGAGCGACTTGGGGTTCTTCGGGCCGAACTCCTTGACCAGCCTGGCCCAGAGCAGCCGCGCCGCGCGGAGCTTGGCGACCTCCATGAAGAAGTTCATGCCGATCGCCCAGAAGAACGAGAGCCGCGGAGCGAACGCGTCCACGTCGAGGCCCGCCTCCTGACCGGCCCGCAGATACTCCACGCCGTCGGCCAGCGTGTACGCCAGCTCCAGATCGGCCGTCGCACCGGCCTCCTGGATGTGGTAGCCGGAGATCGAGATCGAGTTGTAGCGCGGCATCTTCTGCGAGGTGAAGGCGAAGATGTCGGAGATGATCCGCATCGAGGGACCGGGCGGATAGATGTAGGTGTTGCGGACCATGAACTCCTTGAGGATGTCGTTCTGGATGGTCCCGGCCAGTTTCTCGGGCGCGACGCCCTGCTCCTCCGCGGCCACGATGTACAGCGCGAGCACGGGAAGCACCGCGCCGTTCATCGTCATCGACACCGACATCCGGTCCAGCGGGATGCCGTCGAAGAGCTGCCGCATGTCGTAGATCGAGTCGATCGCCACACCCGCCATGCCGACATCGCCGGTCACCCGGGGGTGATCGCTGTCGTAGCCCCGGTGGGTCGGAAGGTCGAAGGCGACGGAGAGACCCTTCTGCCCCGCCGCGAGATTGCGCCGGTAGAAGGCGTTGGACTCCTCGGCCGTGGAGAATCCGGCGTACTGACGGATCGTCCAGGGCTGGTTGACGTACATCGTCGGATACGGGCCGCGCAGATACGGCGCGATGCCCGGGTAGGTCCCGAGGAAGTCCAGCCCCTCCAGGTCCCGCCCGGTGTAGAGCGGCCTGACCTCGATGCCCTCCGGGGTTTCCCAGGCCAGCTCGTCCTCCGAGCGGCCCGCCGACTCCTTCACGGCGGCGCGCCACTGCTCGTCGGACACCTCGGCGGGGGCGTCCCCGGACAGGGCGACGCCGGAGAAGTCCGGCACCACGGACGCCGGGGTCCCGGGGGACCCGGTGGTCTCAGGGTTCTGCATCACGCCGCTCCCATGCGGTCGAGTACGGACGAGAGGACGGCGACCGCGTCGCAGCCGGCGAACACATGGACGTCGGCCCCGGGGAAGGCGTCCGGCCGTCCGGCGAGGAAGACCTGCTCGGCGCCCGCCGCCCTGAGCGCCGCGGCGACGCCCTCGGCCTGCTCGGCGTAGAGGGCGTCCGTCGAGCAGAGGCACGCGATCGTGGCCCCGCTCGCCTTGAAGGCCGCCGCGGCGGTCGACGCGTCCACGGAGGCCGGCTCCTGGACGGGCTCGATGCCGCCCGCGAGGAAGAGATTCGCGGCGAAGGAGGCCCGCGCCGTGTGGGCCGAGGCGGGTCCCAGGGCGGCGAGGAAGACCCGGGGACGGCTCCCCGTGGCGGCCAGATGCCGGTCCGAGCGGGCGCGCAGCGCCTCGAACGCCTCGTCGCGCCGGACCCGGGGCAGCCCTCCGTCCGACGGGACGGCGGGGGCGGGCTCGCGCTCCACCGGCCGTTCGTCGATGGCCGGGAACTCGCTGACCCCGGTCACCGGCTCCTTGCGACGGGCCAGGTCCTTGCTCCGGGCCGCCCAGGTGGCCGCGAGCCGCTCCTGGACCATGCCGGAGCGCAGCGCGGCGGCCTGGCCGCCGGCCCGCTCGATCTCCTGGAAGAACGTCCAGGCGGCAGAGCTGAGTTCATCGGTCAGCCGCTCGACGTACCAGGAACCGCCTGCCGGGTCGGTCACCCGGGCCAGATGCGACTCCTCCATCAGGATCGTCGAGGTGTTGCGGGCGATGCGCCGGGCGAACGCGTCCGGCAGTCCCAGCGCGTGGTCGAACGGCAGCACGGTCACGGACTCCGCGCCGCCCACGCCCGCACCCAGACAGGCAAGCGTCGTGCGCAGCATGTTCACCCAGGGATCGCGGCGGGACATCATCACGGACGAGGTCACCGCGTGCTGCCGCTGGGCCCCGGCGCCGGGAGCCCCGCAGACCTCGGCGACGCGGGACCACAGCCGCCGTGCCGCGCGCAGCTTCGCGATCGTGAGGAACTGGTCGGCCGTCGCCGCGTACCGGAACTCCAGCTGTCCGCACGCCTCCTCGACGGAGAGCCCCGCCGCCGTCAGTGCCCGCAGATAGGCGACGCCCGTGGCCAGCGAGAGCCCGAGCTCCTCGGCCGCCGAACCGCCCGCCTCGTGGTACGGAAGGGCGTCCGCCACCAGCGCCCGCAGCCCGGGGTACTCGCTTGAGCAGACCTGCGCCCAGTGGACGGCTTCGCCGAACTCCGGCTCCGTGCCCCCGCGGGCGGCCAGCCCGAGGGGATCGGCCCCGAGGCTTCCCCTCACCGTTGCCTTCGCGTGCCCGCGCGCCTCGTGGAGCCGGAGCAACTCCCGTACGGCGGGCCCGAGGCCGGCTCCCGCGTCGAGCGCCACGGGCGCCAGGTCGAGGTACACGCCCTCCAGAGCGCGGGCCAGACCCTCGACCGGAACCCCGCCGGGCCCGCCGACGGCCAGCCAGAGCGAGGTGACGCCGTTCTCCAGGTCCCCGAGCAACGCCTCGTTCAGGCGCACGGGATCGGTGAGCGCGTGGCGCTGGCGCACGTCCCAGCCGTTCGTGGTGTTCCCCACGGCCCTGCTGCCCCGGGTGAAAGGGGCGAAGCCGGGCATACCGGGGTCCGCCGACACATCGGCGGAGGTGTACAGCGGGCGGGCGGTGAGCCCGTCCCCGAGCGCGGTGGACAGCGCTTCCTCGGCCGCCGCCCCTGTGACTTCCTTGCCCGACCTGCGCAGTACGCCTTCGACGAGGCTCTGCCACTGGTCGTGGGAAGGGTCGGGGAAATCGGAGGCCGGAGAAAGCCCGTCAGCAGGCAGGACCGTCATGGTCAGATGCTAGGTCAGCGCTCCGGGGAGCAGCAGAGCCACTGACTGTGACCTTGCCCTCTCCCAGCGGTACGAGAGCCTCCTCGCCGCAGCGGCTCCGCCCCGTGACGGCGGCCCGGGTGAACGCCGACGCCGGGCAAGGGCGTTGGTACCGCGCCGCCCCGGTCAGGCTCCGACGTAGGCCGCGAGGTGCTGCGCGGTGAGGGTGGACCGGTCCGCGACGAGGTCGGCGGGTGCCCCCTCGAAGACGATCGTGCCGCCGTCGTGACCGGCGCCCGGGCCGAGGTCGATGATCCAGTCGGCGTGTGCCATGACCGCCTGGTGGTGCTCGACCACGATGACCGACTTGCCTGAGTCGACGAGCCGGTCCAGCAGACCGAGCAACTGCTCGACGTCGGCGAGGTGCAGGCCCGCGGTCGGCTCGTCGAGGACGTACACGCCGCCCCTGTCCGCCATGTGGGTCGCCAGCTTCAGCCGCTGGCGCTCGCCGCCGGAGAGGGTGGTGAGCGGCTGGCCGAGGCTGAGATAGCCGAGCCCGACGTCCGCGAGCCGGCCGAGGGCGCGGTGCGCGGCGGGCGTCGCGGCCTCACCGGCGCCGAAGAACTCCTGGGCCTCGGTGACGGACATGGCCAGCACCTCGCTGATGTCCCGTCCGCCGAGCAGGAACTCCAGCACCGCGGGCTGGAACCGCTTGCCCTCGCAGTCGTCGCACGTCGTGGAGACTCCGGCCATCATCCCCAGGTCGGTGTAGACGACCCCGGCGCCGTTGCAGGTGGGGCAGGCGCCCTCGGAGTTCGCGCTGAACAGGGCCGGCTTCACGCCGTTGGCCTTGGCGAACGCCTTGCGGATGGGGTCCAGCAGCCCGGTGTACGTCGCCGGGTTGCTCCGCCGCGAGCCCTTGATCGCGCCCTGGTCGACGAAGACCACGTCCTCGCCCGCGGGGATCGAACCGTGCACGAGCGAGCTCTTGCCCGAACCGGCGACACCGGTGACGACGGTGAGCACCCCCAGCGGCACGTCGACGTCGACGTTCCGCAGGTTGTGCGCCGTCGCGCCGCGGATCTCCAGCGTGCCGGTGGGCTTGCGCACCGTCTCCTTGAGCGTGGCACGGTCGTCGAAGTGGCGGCCGGTGATGGTGCCTGCGGCCCGCAGTCCCTCGACCGTGCCCTCGAAGCAGACGGTGCCGCCGGCCGTTCCGGCGCCGGGGCCGAGGTCGACGACGTGGTCGGCGATCGCGATCGTCTCCGGCTTGTGCTCCACGACGAGCACGGTGTTGCCCTTGTCGCGGAGCCGCAGCAGCAGGTCGTTCATCCGCTGGATGTCGTGCGGGTGAAGGCCGATGGTGGGCTCGTCGAAGACATAGGTGACATCGGTCAGCGAGGAGCCGAGATGACGGATCATCTTGACCCGCTGCGCCTCACCGCCCGACAGCGTGCCCGAGGGGCGGTCGAGCGCCAGATAGCCGAGGCCGATCTCCACGAACGAGTCCAGGGTCTGCCGCAGCGCGGTGAGCAGCGGCGCCACCGACGGCTCGTCGAGACCGCCCACCCACTCGGCCAGATCGCTGATCTGCATGGCGCAGGCGTCGGCGATGCTGATCCGCCCGATCTTCGACGACCTGGCCTCCTCACTGAGCCGGGTGCCGTCGCACTCGGGGCAGGTGGTGAAGGTGACGGCGCGTTCGACGAACGCCCGGATGTGGGGCTGCATCGCGTCCTTGTCCTTGGACAGGAACGACTTCTGGATCTTGGGGATCAGGCCCTCGTACGTGAGGTTCACGCCCTCGACCTTGACCTTGACCGGCTCGTGGTGGAGGAAGTCCCGCATCTCCTTCTTGGTGAACCTGCTGATCGGCTTGTCCGGGTCGAGGAAACCCGACTCGGCGTACAGCCGCACGGTCCAGAAGCTGTCCGACTTCCAGCCGGGGATGGTGAACGCGCCCTCGGAGATCGACTTCGAGTCGTCGTAGAGCTGGGTGAGGTCGATGTCGGAGACCGAGCCCCTGCCCTCGCACCGCCCGCACATGCCGCCGGTGCGGTTGAAGGTGGCCTTCACCGTCTTCTTGTTGCCCCGCTCGACGGTGATCGCCCCGCTGGCGCGGACCGAGGGGACGTTGAACGCGTACGCGCCGGGCGGGCCGATGTGCGGATCGCCGAGCCGGCTGAACAGGATGCGCAGCATCGCGTTGGCATCGGTCACGGTGCCGACGGTGGAGCGGGGATCGGCGCCCAGTCGCTGCTGGTCGACGATGATCGCGGTGGTCAGCCCTTCGAGCACGTCGACCTCGGGCCGCGCGAGCGTCGGCATGAAGCCCTGCACGAAGGCGCTGTAGGTCTCGTTGATCATCCGCTGCGACTCCGCGGCGATCGTGCTGAACACCAGCGAACTCTTGCCCGAGCCGGAGACCCCGGTGAACACCGTGAGGCGGCGCTTCGGGATCTCGACGCTGACGTCCTTCAGATTGTTCACGCGCGCTCCGTGCACGCGGATCAGGTCGTGGCTGTCGGAAACATGCGGCGCGGGTGACCGTCTGTTCGTCCTCGTGGCCATGCTCGTCGTGTCTCCATCTGTTGCGCGGGCCGCCTGCGCGGTCGCCTGCCGTGTCACCGGCACGTGCGCGGCAACGGTCGTTGTCTACCAGTCCGGTTGTGCGGTCCGGGGAGTTCCCGGGAACGGGGCCGGCCGAAGCGCGGCGTTCCGTGTTTCACGCTACGGGCGGCGGTCCGCACACGCTTCTCGATTCCTGACCGGCTGGTTCGTCATTGGATTTCACAATGCGTCACTGAATGTCCGAAGTTAAGCTTCAGTCGACCCAGCACCGCAGGGGAAGGACGCACCGTGGCCGTGGGACCAGTGGAGTACCTCGTCGTCACCTTTCCCGGGGGCCGTTTCGCCGACGCGATCGCGCCCGTACTGGTGGACGCCGTCGCCTCCGAGGCGGCACGCATCCTCGATCTGGCCTTCGCCCGCAGAGCCTCGGGCGGAGCTCTCGAACGCCTGGAGCTGCGCGCGATGGACCCTCAGGGGCTGCTGGCCTTCGAGCCACCCGAGGGCGGCCGGGACGGGGTGCCTCAGATCACCGATCTCGAAGTGCTCGAACGCCTGCCGGAGGGTGACTCCGCCGCCCTGATCGTGTGGGAGGACCTCTGGTCGGTCCCGCTCACCCGGGCGGTCCAAGAGGCGGGCGGCCGTCTCCTGGCGCATGAGCGCGTCCCCGCCGACGGCGGCGACGACGTCATCACGCTGCTGGAGAGGCTCGCGGCGCTGAGGCAGCAGGGGGCACTCACCGAGGCCGAGTTCGCGGCCCAGAAGACCAGGATCCTCGCCGACTGACTCCACACCGGCCGGCACCCCACGTTTCCTTTGTCGATATGCGCACGCCGTGCGACGTTGATTCCGACCTGCAGTCTGTCGGGAAAGAGGCAGTTCATCGTGCAGACCGCCCGGGCCGTCCCCGCAGCCACCGTCGTCAACCTGCGCGATCTGGGCGGCATCGCCCTGGGGCGCGACCACCGTCTGAGGCAGGGAGTCCTGCTGCGCTCCGGCCAGCTGAGCGACTTCGACGCGGACCACGACATGGCCGTGGCCGCCCTCGGTATCCGTACGGTCGTCGACCTGCGCACGGCCGAGGAGCGCCAGTGGGCGCCCGACCGTCTGCCGCCGGGCGCCAGGCTCTTCGTCGCCGACGTCCTCGGCGACAACCCTGGCGTCGCGCCGGCCCGGCTCAGGGCGCTGCTCAACGACCCGGACGGAGCAGCGAGCCTCCTCGGCGGCGGGAGGGCGGAGGAGATGTTCGCCCAGACCTACCGGAAGATGGTTCTCTCCCCGGGAGCTGCGGCCGCCTACCGGGCCTTCCTGGACACCGCCGCCGACCCCCGAGCCCGGCCCCTGCTCTTCCACTGCGCGACCGGGAAGGACCGCACGGGATGGGCGGCGGCGCTGCTGCTGATGACGGCGGGCGCCTCGCGTGACGTCGTACGCGAGGAGTTCCTCGCGGTGAACCGTGCGGTCCGTGCGGCCTTCGGGCCGGCGTTGCGGCGCTTCCTCGACGAGGGCGGCGACCCGGACATCGCGTCCGCGGTCATCGACGCCCGGCCCCGGTACCTCGAGGCGGCCCTGGACGCCATGGACGAGCGCTGGGGCGGTCTCGACGGCTATCTGAGCAAGGCGCTGCGCCTTCCTCCCGCCGTGGCCGAGCGGCTGCGCGAGGACCTGACGGTGCCGGTCTGAGGTCCACGCGCGTCTCACTCGGCTCCCACCGTGTCGCTCCGACTGTCCGCGCGTGTCCCACGGATCCCACCGTGCCGGTCCGGCGGCCTGCCCGCGCAGGCGAAGGCCCGGTGCGGAGTCCGCGGGACTCCGCACCGGGCCGGTGTGCGACAGCGGTGCCGCTCAGATCTTCAGCAGCTGTTCGCTGATGTCGCGGTAGTGCTGGAGCGCCACGCGCAGCTCTTCCGTCTGTGCCTCGGTGTCCTGCTCCCGCCAGCCCGCGCGCAGGACGCGCCTGCGTTCCGCGAGGGCCTCGGTCAGGCCCGAGACGATCTCTTCGAACGTGCCCTCCGCCTCCTCGACGGCCCGGCGGGGGTTCTCGACGAAGTCGGTGACCGCGTGGTGCATGCGCCGGGACAGCTTGTCCTGGTCGTCCCTGGAGACCAGCGGTCCGTCGGCCCGCCCGGTGCCCGGCACGTCGGGGGCCGTACGCGGGGCGGGCGGAACATCGTGGTCACCGGGACCACTGTTCCGCAGGCCGCGGGCGGTGGTGTCGCGGGCCGTCGCGTCGGCGGACGCGGTTCGGGCCGTCGCCGCGGGAGTTGCCGCAGGGGCCTTGCGCGGATTCGTCGTGGAGACCGGTTCCGTGGCGGGGGCCTTGCGTGAGTCCGAAGTGGAGACCGAGTCCGTCGCGGGGGCCCTGCGCGAGTCCGAAGTGGAGACCGGTTCTGTCGCGGGGGCCCTGCGCGGGTCAGTGGTCGGGACCGGGTCCGTCGCGGGAGCCGGCTCTGTCGTGTGTGTGGTTCGTCCGGTGGAGTCCGTCACGCTGATGCACTGCCTTTCGCCTCGTGCCGGCCCGCGTGGACCGGCTCATCGGGTGAGTCCGCGAGCAGGACGTCGAAGAGCGCTCGGGCCTCGATCAGGGCCTTCCGCATCTCCTCCGTGCCGCCCTGGCCCCTCACGGCCGTGTGCACCCTCCGATAGCCGTCGACCTGCTCGGCGTGATGGACCGAGAGGGCGGCCGTCTGCTCCTCGAAGCTGTCGCCGTCCGGGAAGCCCCGGTCCCGCGCCAGCTGCGCCAGCAGGGCGTCGGCCTCGACGACCGCGTCCCTGGGCGAGTCGATGAATCGTTCCCTCACCTCGGCCCAGCGGCGCGCGTACGCCTCGCGGGCTTCCGGTGACAGGGGCCGTTCGGACAGGGATCCGTGCAGCTTCACCCGCTCGGCGAGCTCGTGCTCGGCCGCCTTCGTGTCGCCGTCGTGACGGGCGACCGTGCGGTCGTACTCGGGGCCGAAGCGGCGCCGCAGCCCACGCCCGCCGGTCTTCTGCCCACGGACGAGGAAGAGGGCGAGTGCTGCCACCAGGACGACGGCAACGATGATCACCACGGTCGTCATGGCCGGCACTCCCGTCGGTTCGTGGTCGGTGCGTCGTGCTGTTCCACTCCCGTCAACTCCTCTCGTTCCGGGCCCGGTTCGGGATGCCGCCGGGCGCTGTGCATCAGTCGTGTACCCCCTCGAAGCCGTTCGAGGCAGGGTTCTTCCCGGAGCGGCCCGGAGGCGGGCCGGGGGCAGGTGTGCCGGGCCCTTCAAGTGCGTAATACTCGCCTCATGAGATCGAGCATTACGGGAGGCCGGGGCGGCGAGGTCCGGATCAGGCGGGCCGTCGCACGGGACGCCAAGCGGCTCACCCGCCTGGTCACCTCGTCGCGCGCCTACGAGGGCCACTACGCGCCCATGGTCGCGGGATACAGGATCGGCCCCGACTACATCGAGACGCACACCGTCCATGTGGCCGTCGACGACGAGCGGGTGCTCGGCTTCTACGCGCTGATCCTGTCGCCCCCGGAACTCGACCTGATGTTCGTCGCCGACCACGCCCAGGGCAGGGGCATCGGCCGTCTGCTCATCGGCCACCTGCGCGGCGAGGCGCACCGTGCCGGCCTGGACGCCCTCCGCGTCGTCGCGCACCCGCCGTCGGAGGGCTTCTACCGCAGCGTGGGCGCGGAACGCACCGGCATCGTGCGCGCCCGGCCGCCCGCGGTGATGTGGGACAGGCCCGAGTTCACCCTCGCGGTGGGCGGCGCCCCCTGAGCCGTGGGGGGGGGGCGCGGCGGCCGGCCGGCGCGCCGGCCGCCGGGGGGGGGGGGGGGCGCGGCCCCCCCCCCCGCCCCCCCCCGCGGGGCGGGCCCCGGCCGCCGCGCACC
>NZ_JBSFDD010000035.1:0-77749 GCF_053593715.1 Streptomyces sp. NPDC002125
GGGGACGGGCTGAAGTCCGTTGTGGCCGGGGCGATTCCTGCGCGCCGTCGTCATCCGCCGGCACCGCCGTGGTGACCGCGAGGGGCTGAGGTCGAAGAGGGCCAGGAGGAGCTGGAGCCGGTGGGGAAGGCGCGGGCCGGCCCGGGGCCGGGGGAGGGAAAAGCGGCTGGCAAGGAGGGGGGTCGGCGGGGCCCGGACGCCCGCTAAAAGATCATGGA
The DNA here is from genome assembly GCF_053593715.1 of Streptomyces sp. NPDC002125. NCBI lineage: Bacteria > Bacillati > Actinomycetota > Actinomycetes > Kitasatosporales > Streptomycetaceae > Streptomyces > Streptomyces sp. NPDC002125. Next base: position 219 of record NZ_JBSFDD010000035.1, read on the forward strand.
ACTTCCGGGAAAAACCCTGGTCAGACCCCCTTTTCCGCTAGGTGATCCGGCCCAACACTGGTAATATAGAGCTTGTTGGAAGGGGATGGCGCCCCGGACAACGAGAACCACTCGAAACCCGCACCGCACGGAGGCAGACGACATGACCGCGACCGCGACCCGCGCCCCCCAGCTCTTCACTTGCACGTGCACCGCGAAGCCGGAGCCGCACCTGGCTTCCGTCCAGCGCATCCTGGTCGCGGGGGCCTCGGAGGTTGATCCGCAGTTGGTACGCCGGGCCCTGGAGGATGTCCGTTACGACCTCTCGCTGTTCTACGGCTCCGACGTGTTCATGGTCGTCACGTTCCAGGAGGGGGACGAGGAGAGCGGAACGGTCGCCGCCGCCCGAGCCTGGGCCGCCGAGAACGACATTGCCGAGGAGCCGCGCGGCGAGGAGATCATCAGCGCGAACCTGATCTTCACCGACCCGGCCGACCGCCCCGCGTGGGGCGAGCGCCGCCCGGTCGACCGGCCGACCTTCTTCTACGACGCGGCCTGACGAAGCGCGAGGCTGGGGCCTGAAACTACCTGGTCAGGCCCCCTTTTCGCTTCCAAATCAGCCCCAACACTGGTAATATTGAGCTTGTTGGAAGGGGGTGGCACCCCGACCGGCACCACCACTCGAAACCCGGCAACCGCAGGAGGACACCATGTCCCGCACCCACCACCACCGCCGCCCCCGCCCGGTCCGCATGGGCAACCCCACCCGCGTCCTCGGGGTCAACGACCAGGCCGCCGCCCGCGCCGGAATCCTGACGACGGCCGTACGGCTCGACGACGGGAACCCGCAGTACAGCCGGAGCGCGAACGTGTGGGCGACCAAGCCCGGCACGCGGAAGGCGTACCAGACCGCCACCCACCGGGCGGACCGCGCAGCCGTTCGCGCGGCACTGTCCACCGCCGCGTACCGCCGCGACCCGGCCCGCCGCCAGGCCCTCCGCATGGAGCGCGCCCTTACCCCGGTCACGCGCCGTCGCGTGGACTGGGACATGAGCTGACACCCCCCGGCCGGGGCGGCGGATGGCACCGCCGCCCCGGCCCGCTCGAAACCCGCCCGTTCAGCCAGAGAGAGGCCCCGATGGCCAACGCGACCGCCACCCCCACCATTCACGTCCGCGCAGTCGCCACGACGCCGCTATACGGGGCCACCTGCGACCGGTGCCCCGCATGGGCCGGGAAGGTCACGGACGACCGCGACGCCCACATGTGGGACGTACGGATGCACGCGGCGACGCACCCGGACCCGAACGCCGGAGCCCCGTGGACGCCCGGCAGCGTCGCACCCCGTCCCGCGACGCGCGGCCACGAGGTCGGAGAGGTGCCGATCTACCGCGTGATCTGCGACGAGTGCCCGCGTTACGAGGGAGGCGGAGGCACCGACCGCGACCGGGTGACCGCGTACGCCGAGCTGCACCGGAACGTGCACACGGCCTACCTGCGGATGCGCGCCGAGTTCTTCAGCTCCCAGGCTATTGCCGACCACCGGGCCGCCGTACAGGCCGACCCCGGCCGATGGGCCCACCGCACGTGGTGAGCGCGGCGGCCGCCGCCGAGCGGTAACCGGCGGCGGCCGCGCCGACCACTCCCCGACCGACCCCACCGCGCGCCCGTCCGTCCGCCAGTCGGCCGCCGGGCGACGGCCGCACGTCTTCAGCGCCCCCGGCGCGCATCCCGCACTCGGCACATCCCGGGCCGCGCCCGCGGAGCACCCTCTTCACGACAAGGAACCCGATGAACACCACCATGCCCGAAGCCAGCTCGACCAGCCTGCGCATCGCCGTCGAAGCCGCTCGCGCGGCCGCCAAGGCCGCCGCGCACACCGCCGCCCTGATCCTGATCGAGGCGGACGGCGGCCGGGGCAGCATCCACGACGGCTCACACGAGCAGCACGGCGACACCTGGTGCGTGGTCAGGTCTGCGCACTTCACCGCGCACATCCTGTCCGAGTCGCACGGCGACCGCGCGCACGTCACGCTGACCGGCATCACCCCGGCCGCCTACGAGCAGATGCGGACATGGGCCGAGGGCCGCGACGAGTGCCGCCACGATCACGGCTGCGTCTGCCTTGACGACCCGTGGCCCACGCTCGCCTTCCTCTCCGAGACCACCGAGGAATGCCGGATCGACTACCGCCGCGCCGACGAGGACGAACGCGGCAGCGCCCGCCTGGCGTTCAACCGCATCACCGTCACACTCTTCTACGAGCCGGTGGCCGTGGTGGACACTCTGCTCCGCATCGCCCGATCCACTCCGGCGGTCGACCCGGAAACGTCCAGGTGAAACACCCTTTCACCCTTCCGGATCAGCTCAAATACTGGTAATATTGAGCGTGTTGGAAGGGGGTGGCACCCCGACCGACACCACCACTCGAAACCCACGCTGGAGGACCCCATGGGCCGAACCATGACCGCTGCCGAGCGCGCTGCCCGAGACGCGCTGAAGCCGTACGTGAAGGCCGGGCAGATGCGGCAGAGCGAAGTGAACAAGACCATGCGGGACGGGCTGCCGATCATCGAGCGAGTCATCCGGACCGAGCTTCAGCGGCACGAGTTCGGGAGCACCTTCTACTACGGGACGAAGGTGACCCGGGCCCGCGAGGAGTACGAGGCCGCCACGACCGCGACCGCGCGGCACATGAAGCGGGCGAGGCTCGCCACGGCGGAGGTGACGGCAGCCGTCTACAAGGCCGTGCGCGCCGAGTACAAGACCGCCGAGGAGATCGAACGGGAGGACCGCGAGGCCCCCCTGATGGCCGCCGCCCTGGATGTGGTCAAGGAGGAGGCCGAGCAGGCCGCCGCCTCCACCCCGCAGGCACCGCCCGCCGCCGCCTGACGAACGACACCGGCCGCAGCGCCCCGGCACACCGCCGGGACGCTGCGGCCCCGCTCGGAACTGACCATCGCGGCGCGCGGCCGCGCCGACAGGCCCCAGGCCCCCGGCGCGGCCGCGCCCCACGGTGGTCACTGACCACCACGGGCGACGAACCGTCGCCCGTGGCCGGCACCGTGCGCCGCCACGTCCCAGCACCACCTCCAGGTGGTGCCCCACCCTGCGAGAGGAACCCCATGACCGACCTGACCAAGCTGCCCCACACCGGGCTCCACGTCCCCCACGACCGCTACACCCTCGCCGACTTCCAGCAGATGACGACGCGCTGCGGCATCGCCTACAACGCCACCGTCCACGAGGGGGAGCGCTGCGTGGGCGTCATCGAGAACCAGGGCAACGGCGGAGGCACCTGGTTCTTCCCGGCCACCGCCGCCGACCACCGGGCCGTCCACGAGTTCGCCGCCGCCTGCCGCATGGACGGGGAACCGCTGGCCGAGGAGGAGGTGCTGGACCACCTCATCACCGAGCACGAGACCGCCCAGGAAGTCGCGAAGTGCGCGCGCCGTCGCGCAAGCCTGATCCGCGGATTCGAGGAGGACGGATTGCCCGCCGTCACCATCGCCATCGGCGCCCCGCCGCTCTGGCTCGACCGCGCCGACTCCCCGTTCCTGCCCCGGCTCGCCCGCGACCTGAAGGCCAGCGACCCCGACGTAGCAGTCTGGGAATTCTGGACCGGCGACCAGTGGAAGCCGCTCAACCTCCCCGCCGCCACCAACTGAAAACCCCTGCTCAGGGCCCCCTTTTTGCTAGGCGATCAGGCCCAAGACTGGTAATATTGAGCTTGTTGGAAGGGGGTGGCACCCCGACCGACACCACCACTCGAAACCCGAACCGGAAGGCACCTGATGCCTGCATACATCGACGACCTCGAAGAGCCCTGCGACGACTGCGGCGCGGGCGAAGGGGAGCCCTGCGACCCCGAGTGCGAGCACTACGACGAGGAGCTCCACGGCGGGTACACCCGCGAGATCGAAGCCCCCTCGCAGTACGAGGAGCCCGTCCCGCCCGGCTGGTAGAAGACGGCCCCCCGCCGGGGCGGCGGATGGCACCGCCGCCCCGGCCCCCTCGAAACCCACACCCCGGAGGAACCGTGAAGTTCACGCTGGTCCACATCTTCCCCAACGGCACCGAGCGGCCCGTATCCGTGCCGATGCCCACGGTCGGCAAGGCCGCAGCCCTGGCCGCCCAGTCGCTCCTCGACAACCGGCGCGCGACCAAGGACGAAGCACAGTCGTTCGCGGACTACCTGGCGACCCACATGCACGTCGGCACGACCCTGACGCACTGGCCGTCCCGGTACGCCGCCCGCATCGAGTGCGCCGGGACGATCGCGGAGCCCGATCCGAACGCGCTGCGCACCACCAAGCCCAAGAAGCGCACTTACCTCGGGGTCGAGGCGGAGACCTGGGAGGTCCGCACCGGCGGCCCTCTCTCCCTCCGGACGATCTACCTCCGGTGGACCACTGACGATCGGCACTGGGTCACCGAAAACCCCGTCATGCTCGAAAACGGGACCTTCTACACCAGCGGCGGCCCACAGCCGCACCAGGCCGGAGACCTCTCCGCCTGGACCATGCGAGGAGACGGCCGCAGGGGTTCCGCCTGCCACATCCTCGTTCCGGACCGACGGCTTCCCCAGGACGCCCCCACGGACCGGCTCCTTCTGCCCGCCACGTAACCGGCGGGCAAACCCCGGCGGCCCGCCGGAAGAGACCCCCTGACCGAAGTCCGGTCCGCCCGGCCGGGGCGGCGGTTGGCACCGCCGCCCCGGCCCAGCTCGAAACCCACGCCCGACGAGAGGAACACCCCTTGACCACGACCACCACGCCCGCCGCAAAGCGCTACGAGCTCGGCGCACGCGAGGCCAGCGGCCGCTACCCCGTCACCGTCGACGGCCGCCCCGCCGGTGACATCCACCGCTTCCACGGCGAGTGGTACGCCCGCCCCCACGGCCGCGCCGAGGAGAGCCGCCACGACGACAAGGACGCCGCTGCCTCGCACCTGGTCGACCTGGTCGACTCCGGCGCCGTCGACCCCGCGGCCGCCCCGGCCAAGGCCCCGGCCGTCGCGGCGCAGGGCATCGTCCCGTGGCTGTCCCCGCGCCTGAAGCCGACCCGGCGCAACATCCTCAGCGCGGGCATCGCGCTCGCCCGCGTCGCCGAACTCGCGTGGCTCCCGGAGGACGAGGACGGGAACACCACCGGCTACCCGGGATCTGACAACCCGTGGGAGCTGACGTGCCGGTTGGACGGGAAGGTCGTCGTCCGCTGGTGGTCGCACCTGCGCGGCCGCAACGGCGACAACACCCCCCGGCCGGTGTACCGGCACGAGGGGTGCATCGACTTCGAGGACCAGGCCGGAAAGGTCGCCGCCCTGGTGGGCGAGCGCCCCACCAGCTGCCCCTGCCGGGAGATCACCCACCCGACCACGGCCGAGGACGTCGAGAAGCTGCTGGAGCGCGCCGAGCGCGCCCGCAAGGCCGACGACGTCGAGACCCTGCGGCCGCTGCTGACGCAGCTGCTCGGACCCTGCCCGGCCAGCAGCGCCCGCGCCGAGTCCATGAAGACCTTCCTGCCCAAGCCCAAGAACTGACCGACCCCGACCAGGTGGGGCGGCGGCGCGGCCGCCGCCCCACCGCCCAACGGAGAGGAGCGCGATGCCGCGCGTCACCCGCCAGCACACCGTCGCCCACCACCTGGTCCAGGGCGGCCTGATCGACCTGAAGCTCACCGAGGCCGCGCAGTACAAGGACCGCCCCGGCCTCTACCGGGAGGACGGGTTTTCCGTCCGCAGCTACCGCGCGCCGGACGGCACCCTGCTCACGGTGGCCGGCGCCTACGGGCCGGACTGGGTCATGACCCGGGCCGAGATTCGCCACCGGCTCGAACAGCCCTACATCCGGTACACCGTCACTGACGACGCCCCCGGCCTGGCCGACCACGAGCAGCTCGTCCGCTGGGCCACCGGCGAGGAACTCCAGGCCCGCAAGCGGGCCGCGGCCGCGCGCCAGGCCCCGCTCGTCGCCCAGCTGCGCCGCCAGCAGAACGAACAGGACGCCCAGGACGCCGGACAGTCGGCCCTGTTCTGAACCCCCGGGCCGGGCCCGCACCACACCCGGCGCAGGCCCGGCCCCACCGCTCCCAGCGCCGGCGCCGGAGCCCCGCGCCCCAGGAACGGCCACAGCTAAAACCCCTGCTCAAGGGTCCAATTCTGCTAGGTGATCAGGCTCAAGACTGGTAATATTGAGCTTGTTGGAAGGGGGTGGCACCCCGACCAACGCCACCACTCGAAACCCGTACGAACGAAAGGCAATACCCCGTGACTGAAACCCCTGAGAAGGGCGTCATCACCATCACCCACACCCGGGCGGAGGGCACGATCCTCACCGGCTCCAGCAAGGGTGACGGCATCTTCGAGATCGTCCGCGGTCACAACTTCTGGTTCTCCCGGAACGTGGACGGCCTGTTCCTCAAGCGCTCCCGTGACAGGGAGGCCCAGACCTGGCGGATCAACGCGGCGGCCGAAGCTCTCCGGGCGGCTGGCCATGAGGTGACCGTCGAAATCGATGAGGACACCCGGCGGTCCTTCGCTGAGGCCGAGGCCGACCGCGAGGAACGCGCAGCGGAGAGGGCCGACCGGTTCGGCGACCGCGCGGGCCGGGCCGCCGCCTCGGCGGACGCTCGGCGAGCGGCCGCCGATCAGCTCTCGAAGCGGTTCGAGTTCGGGCAGCCGATCCTGGTCGGTCACCACAGCGAGGGCCGCGCCCGCCGCGATGCCGCCCGGATCGACGCGAACATGAGGGCTTCGTTCGAGGACCGGGACCGTGCGGGGTACTGGTCGAACCGGGCCCAGGCGTCGGAGAGCTACACCCAGCACCGCAATGACCCGTACCGCACGCTGCGGCGCCTGGAGAAGCTGCGCGCCGACCTGCGTGCCCAGGAGCGGCACCTTGCGGCCGCGACCGCAGCGGGCCGGGACGGGGCCCGGCACGCCCGGCTCATCGAGGAGATGACCGAGGAGATCACCCACTGGGAGGACGTCGTCGAGAAGGCCAAGGCCGAAGGCGTGAAGGTCTGGGGCCCGGAAGACTTCACCGCAGGCGACTTCGTCCGGACCGGCGGCTCCTGGCACGAGGTGATCCGCGTCAACTCCAAGACGCTGTCGATCGCGTGGAACCTGCGACTCGCCCCGAAGCAGGTCATGACGCGGGAGGACGCCACCGTGCCCGGCTACCGCCTCGGCACCTTCACCGTGGACTACACGACCGTACGGGGCCGTTGCCCCGGTGAGGTGATGCGCGCCTTCCTCGCCGACGGGAAGGTCCCCGGCACCAAGACCGCGCACGAGGCTTCCGAGAAGCTGCCGGCGGACGCGGTCCGGGCGGCCGAGGCCGCGAAGCCGAAGGCGAAGAAGCGCAGCGACCCGAAGATTCCCAAGCGTGTCAGGGTCGAGTGCGCCCCGGACCGCACCGCGGCCACCCTGACGTTCCTGACCGGGCGCAGCCAGCCGCACAAGGACTTCGAGCCGGTGACCCTCACGCCCCCGGAGGGCGAGAAGTTCACTGAGACCATCTGGGCGAACACGCTGCGGACCGCGGCGGCCCAGTACCTGGCCGAGCGCGGTTTCCGGTTCCGAGAGGCGGGGTGGAGCGGCGAGTCGATCCAGGGTGCCAGCCGAGCCATTGAGGAGATCCCGGCGGCCGAGCCCGCGCCTGAAGCGGTCGAGGACAAGAAGCGAGCTGAGCAGGCCCCGGCTGTCGAGGGGCAGTCCGTCCCGGCGGAGACGTGCCCCATGTGTCACTCCGGCCAGTGGAACCCGCAGGTGCGCGTTTGCGGGCACTGCCACCACAACCCGGCGGCGACGCCGACGCCCGCGCCGGCCCCCGCTGCGGGAGCGCAGGACTGGCAGGAGGGCATGGCCATGGTGTTCATCGTCTCGAAGAACACCCGACGGGCCCGTAAGCGGGCCCTGTGGGCGATGACCCGGCGAGAGGCGCAAGCCGTGTGCGGCGACTCCCGTACGTCGGGCCGCTCGTACATGCTCACCTGGTCCGACCGCCCCGGCGACGAGGGGACCGACTGGGAATGGGTGCCGGACAACGGCAGTCTTGACCCGGTCCTCGAAGACCTGGGCATCACCCCGCGCCGCGAGTGGACCGCCGCCCGGGAGGCCGTGGCCGCCGCTACGGCCTAGCCGGTACAGCCGGGGTCCGACCGCCGAGACCGGCGGCCGGGCCCCGGCAAACCCGCGCAGACCAGCGCCCCCCACCCTTGGAGATCAGGGGTAAAGCTAGTATTATTGAGCCTGTTGGAAGGGGGTGGCACCCCGACCGGCACCACCACTCGAAACCCGTCACCGGAGGCACATCCGTGAGCACCTCAGCCGAGCAGACCACCGCACGCCCCGCCGGCATCGCCGAGCGCTTCGCCGATGTCGTGATCAACCTGGTCCGCTTCCTCGGCCCCGACCCGGCCGCCATCGTCCGCAAGGGCCGCCCGCAGAACTGACCCGCACACCCCGAGGGCGGCGGATGGCACCGCCGCCCCGGCCCAGCTCGAAACCCGACCCCGAACGAAGGGAACACGTGCTCACCCTCGACCCCCAGACCGCCGCCGCGATCTTCGCCGCCGCAGCCGCCAGCCCGAACTGGCTGCGTACCAACCTCGGCCAGCAGGTCCGCGTGTCCCACGGCAGTGACGCCTACTACGTCGAGATCGACCCCAGCGGCCGCTACTTCGCGCAGATCACCGCGTGGGAGGGCTACGGCGGCACCGAGGACGTCCGAGGCGCCAACGCCACCCACGACCAGCACCGGGCCCTGGTCGCCCAGGCGAACACCCACGCACCGTAGACCGCCCCGCCGGGGCGGCGGATGGCACCGCCGCCCCGGCCCAGCTCGAAACCCGTCCCGAAACGAGGAGGACCCACAACCCATGACCCACCCCGCTCCGTACACCTTCGACCCCAGCAACCTGACCCAGGCCGTGGACGAGGCCCGCGACCGGGTCCACCGCGCCGAGGCGCGCATGGCCCGCGTCGCCTGCGCGCTCATCGCCGCATCGGTCCGCGACATCCTCACCGACTACGACCCCGACCCCGCCGCACCGTTCGACGCCGCGACCTTCCGGCTCACGGTGAACCAGCACCAGCGGGTGATCACCGATGGCACCTACTGGACCGCGTCCGGCGAGGAACGCCGCATCACCGACCACCTCGACCTCTTCGGCCTGGCCGAGTGGACCACCGAACTCGACCACTACAACCGCGCCGTGTGGGAGCCCCTGTGCCAGCACGAGGGCAAGGAAGGCGACGTGACCCACTACCAGCTCGACCTCGCCCAGGCCGCCGTCCTCCCCGCCGAGATCCAGAACAGCGCCCGGGTCGCCGAGATCCGCGACCGGCTGGCCGCGTCGACCCGCGGGCCCTGGGCCAGCGAGGAGTTCGTCTACAACCGCAACGGCGGACTCGTCAGCGCCGGTGACCCCGACGCCGTGCACACCGACTTCGTCGTCACGGACGCCGACGACATCCGGGTGGCCGAGATCGCCGTCAACCACGACGGACCCGGAGACACGGAGACCCCCGAGGAGGACATCGCCGCCACCCGGGCCAACGCCGACCTGATCGCCCGCGCCCCCGAGGACCTGGCGTTCCTCGTCGCCTACCTGGCCCACGTCTGCGGAGGCGAGGACGCCGAGGCCGCCCACCTGCGCGGGTACTGCGGCCACTGCGGCACCGCCCTCTACACCTCCGCCCTGGAGCAGACCCCGGCCCCGCTGGACAGCACCGAGTGCCTGAGCCGACGCCTCCCGGGCGGCCGCACCCTCCAGCTCCAGCACGTCCTGCGCACCTGACCCACACCGGGGGCGGCGGTTGGCGCCGCCGCCCCCGGCCCGCTCGAAACCCCGACCGCACGAGGAGGAACCGTGCCCGGCATCCGCTACGCGCCCGACAGCGTCCTGATCCCCACCACCCCCGGGGCCCTCCTGGAGTGGGCCGCCGCGCACATCGCGCGCGTCGGGATCTACCAGAGCCGACACAGCCTGTTCTCCGGCCCCGGCCGCCTCATCAACCGGCGGTGCTCCGTCGGCGGCGCCGTCGACATCGCCGCCGGCCGCGACCGCATGACCCCTGACCGCACGTACGACATGGACGCCATCGCCGCCGTCCTCGAAGAGGCGTACCGCCTCCTGGCCGACCACCTGCACGGCGCCCCCGTCCAGACCCCCGAGGGCGCCGACCCGAAGAAGTGGCGCCGGGTGATCGTCCACCAGTGGAGCCTGGCCCCCCACCGCACCGCGCAGGAGGCGGCCGCCGCGCTGCGCGAGGCGGCCGAGCTCGCCGACGCTGCGCACCGTCTCTTCTGAACGCCCCCTGCCCGGGGCAGCGGTTGGCACCGCCGCCCCGGGCTCTCTCGAAACCCGAACCCACCCGAGGAGATCCCGACCGTGCACGCCAGCACCCTTTCCGCCGCCGACGTGCCTCAGCCCCGTGCCGAGGCCCGTGAGGACCTCGCGCCGCCTGCCGTCGGCCGCCCCGTGGTGGTCATCCCGTGCAGCGCCGGTAAAAGGCCCCTGCCCGACAGGGTCGACGAGCTCCCCGCCGCTCAGCTCTACACAGGCCCGTACTTCGCGAAATGCCTCGCGGCCGCCCAGGCCATTCCTGGCGGATGGGTCGTCATCGTCAGCGCCGAGTACGGGCTGATCACTCCGGACACCCCGATCCGCCCGTACGAGAAGCGGCTGGACCCGCGGGCCGTCGACCACGTCAAGCACCGCGCCCAGGCGGCCGCCATGGGCCGGGCCCTGCGGCACGCGCCCGAGGTGATCGCGCTGGCCGGCAAGGACTACGCCGACGCCGCGGCGGCCGTCTGGCCCCATCTTCTGCGCCCCCTTGCCGGGGTCGGCATCGGTACCCAGCTCCAGCGGCTCACCCGCATCGCGGCGGCCCTCGACCCGCGGGCCGCCGCCCTGGCCTACGCCGCCCAGGCCGCCGGGCGGTAACCGGCGGCCGCGCCGACACCTGCCAGGTCGCTCCCCGCCGTGCGCCTGCCCGACGGGGAGCGCGCCGCCGGCGACGGCCGCACCCGAAGTCCCTCCCCCCGGCGCGCAGCAACCCCTCCCCGCGCCGCCGTCCGCCCGTCGAGCAAGGGGTGGCCCACGCAACGACCTGAACACTTCAACGACAAGGACTGATTGATGACCGAGACCCAGGCGGGGGAGCCGACCCCGCAGACCTGCCTCCGGGTGGCTCGCGAGGCCGCTGAACTCGCTGTTGCTGCGGCTGACGATGCGATGAACGCCGTGTGCCGCAGCCGCTCCGGCAATGCCGCCCGCCTGGAGCAGGTCATGCACGCGGCGCACCGGGAGGCCACCGAGGCCGAGGGATACGCCGCGCGGGCACAGCAGTGGGCGGCCGACCCGGATATGCCGGACAGCGCGCTGAACTACTGCGCACGCGGCGCCGTCGACCACGCCGTACAAGCCCAGGCCGCGGCCGGGGTCGAGGTGACGGCCGCCGCGCTGCGGACCGAGCTGGAGCGCAAGCTCACGCCGCAGGAGCACGCCGAGCGGGAGAGCCAGCGGCGCCGCGAGGAGGCGGAGCGGGAGGCTGCCGAGCGGGCCGCCACCGGCATGGACAGCGACAACCGCCACCTGGTCGTGATGAACGTCTACCTCGCCGAGGGCATCGTGCCCGCGCTCGGATGGACCGCCGGGCACGTGCGGGTGCTGGAGGCCGCGGAGACCGGCCGCCTGTACTGGCTCAACGGGCAGGCCCGCAAGGCTGCCGAGCACGGTGTGTGGAGCGGCGGGCGCCGGATCAGTCGGGAGCGGACGCAGGACTTGCGCGCCGCCGGGTTCCTCGTCGCCGTCGACGCGGCCGACGGCGCGAGCATGCTCGCGCTCACCCCGATGGGTCAGGTCGCGCTGGAGCTCGCACGGCTCTACCCGGCGGGCCTGCATGAGAGTGACAAGGCGGCGTACGAGGCCCGCTACGCCCGTGTCGCGAAGCGGTACAAGCGCATGGACGACAAGAAGGCCGCCGCCCGTCGCCTTCCGGCCCTGGGTGGCGGCACGGTGCGCCGCTACCGGCGCCCGGTGACGCTCGTCGAGCAGGAGGCCCGCGCGGCGCGCGAAGCCGCCGAGCAGTGGGAGGACGAGGGCGGCTACTGCCCCGGCGTCGAGACGCCCCGCCCGACAGTCGGCGCCGACACGGCGCCCGCCCGCGCAGCCGCGGTCACCGCGAACCTTCCCGAGGAGGAACCGCGGGACCAGGTCCTGCGGTGGCCGTTCGCACCGGACGCCGACCGCAAGCCGCAGGCACACAACGCTGCCGGAGTGATCTCGCCAGGGCGGGACGCAGTCACCTCAGCGCAGCCCCGTTCCAGAGACCGTCAGCGGACCAGAGTGACAGCAGGCGCCGCCCCTCGACGTCCTCGCGGAGCGAGTGCCGGCTGGGGGCAAGAGACCTTGTTCTGAGTTCCGACTTCCCACGCATGGCCCAAGTGCGGTATTTTTTTCAATGTTGGCTAGGGTGGCACCTGGCCAGCACCACCTGCTGCACCTCGAAGCCCTTACCTACAGGAGCACCACACTCATGATTCCCCACGGCGTCACCCCTGCCGACGACCAGATCGCGGCCGACATCTTCGGCGTCAGCGTCGGCTACTGGCAGGACACCAAGCGCTGGGAGGAGATCCGCGGCCTGAAGCTCCTCAACCGCGAGGGCAGCCGCCGGCGCCTCTACTCCAAGGAGCAGCTGCTGGCCGCGCGCGCGGAGGAGGAGCGGGCCAAGGCCGTCAACGAGCAGCCGCGGTACGACCTCCCCCCGGTGCCGGCCGAGGAGCACCCCGGCGACCTGCTCGACCTGGAGGAGTCCCTCTACGCCCTCCCCGAGGACAAGCGCGTCACCCTGTCCACGTGGAAGGGCTACCGGTACGGCACCAAGACGCGTCTTCCTGACCCCGACTTCAACCTCGGTGGCAAGGAGGTGGACGGCGAGGTCGTCGGTGGAGAGGACTTCTGGCGCCGGCAGACCATCCTTGACTGGGCTGCCAACCGCCGCGGCCGCGGCAACCCCAAGGGACGTCCGGCTGGCCGGAAGGAATCGCAGTCCCGTCCGCCGAACCCGCAGGCCGAGGAGCGCAAGGAGCGGGCCCGCCAGCTGCTGGTCCAGCACCCCACCACCCTCACCGCGAAGATGCTGGGCGAGGACCTCGGAGTACACCCGGTCCACGCCGAGCGACTCCTGCGGGCGGCTCGTCTGGACAAGGTCATCAGTCTGCTGAAGGACCAGCCCGACCTGACCGCCGAGGACGTCCAGCGGGAGATCGGTCTGCACGTCACCTCGCACGCCCGCAAGCTGCTCGACGAGGCCCGCCAGGCGCAGTGAACCCCGCTCGTCCAGCCCTGGCAGGATGAAGATCGCCGGAGCGGGACGAGCGGGGGAGCGGCAACATGGTCAGGGACACCGAGCGAGCACTGGACTACGTCGCCGAACGCAGCATCCTTGTGCCGCACGGGTGCCGACTGTGGACCAGGAGCCTCACCACGGACGGCTACGCGAAGGCCGTCGTCACCGAGGCCGGACGCGAACGGACCGTACGGGTGCACCGGTGGCTGATGGAGCAGGTCCACGGCCCGCTTCCTGTACGTGCGATCACCGCTCACAGCTGCAACGAATCGCTGTGCGTCCACATCGACCACCTGTCGAGCGCGACGCAGCGCACGAACATGAGACAGATGGCCGACCAGGGCCGTGCGGCTGGCCGGGCCCACCTCGGCTACGCGGACACCCGCGGCTCCCTGGGGCGGGCGCAGGCTCTCCAGGCCGCACTTCGCGAGGGGCTCGACCTGGACGCGCTGGCCGCCGCAATGCTGGAGGGCGAAGCACGTCCGCTCGTTCGCAAGGCGCTGGCCGGAGGGTATGACGCGGAGGCGTACCTTGCCGCCGTTCGTGCGTCCGACCCGAGTGCCGCGATGGTCCCGCTCTTCTCTGCGGACCACGGCGTCGCCGCTCCGGGTGTCGAGGACGACGGACAGATGTCGTTGTTCTGACCGCTCCGCCCGTGCAACGCGTAGGGCCCCGGCCCGGGATGGAAAGCCATCCCGGGCCGGGGCCCTACGCGTTGGTGCGCCCTCAGCCGGTCGACCCTGGCGGAAGGGTCGCGTCCTGAAGGTTTTCCGGTGAGCCTTCCTGAGCCGGCACCGCAGGCGATCCGCCGGGAGGTGGGAAGTCGTACGACTCCGTCGGCGCGGCCGTCTCTGCCGCGGGGGCCGCAGCATCTGGCTCGTCGGCGGACGGGGCTGACGGAGCGGCCGCATCGTCCGTCGTCGCGGGGGCGGCAGCCGTCGCGGTGACGTCGGCGGCGGGATTCTCGGCGAGCGCCGCCACCGTCTGCTCGAACGACTTCTTCGCCGCCCGGACCTGACCCACCGACATGCCCAGCCGCTCGGAAGCCTCCTGGGCGGGAATCTCGGTGTCGAGCATCTCCACCACGAGCGCGTCGAGCTTCTGCCGCTTCTCGCCCAGCTGGCTGTTCCGCTCCTCACGGAGCTTGGCGACGCGACGCTCGGTCTCCTCGTCGAAGTCGTCGATCTCTTCCTGAATCAGGATCGCTGCCTCGGCGATGCGAAGGCGCTCGTCCTCCAGCTCCCGGAACCGCGCCGCCTTCTCCCGCGCGGCCTCCCTCGCCAGCACTGTCCTCGACCTGCGTTGCGGCTTCTGCGTCATGTGCTGCTGCACCTCCGTGTCGTGTGACTGTACGGCTCATTCTGCCTGCCGCGGTCCGCCTTCCCGCGGCCGCCCGCTCGGGCGCCCCCGCGTGGCGGAGCCGAAAGCCGATCCGGGGTGATGCGGCCGAAGGTGCACCCGCACCACTGGTGACGGGACAGGTGGATGCCGGGCCGTGAGCGCGGACGAGCCCTCACGGCACCGCACGTGCCCGTGCGCCGATCCTGGCGGAAGGGTGCACGCCGCGCCGCAGGCGCGAGGTGAGTTCTCGCGCCGGCCGCGCGAGGTGGTCCGGTGCAGCGGGCCGTGCAGCATCACCGCCCTTGACGAAGTGGGGCGGTGATGCGGGGGAGTGCACGCGCCGCCGCACCGGCTCCGCCGGTGCGGCGGCGCCGGGGTGCGGCGGGCGGGTGCACCGGTGACGCTGGAGGTACCGCATGTGAAGGAGCGCGGGCCGATGCGGAGCAACTGCACCGCGGCCGCATCGACATCGTCGGTGCGGCCGCATCCACCTGCACCGAGCGAGCGCATGGGTCCGCCCGCCAGTACTGCACGTACGACGCACCGCCACGAGGCTCACGAGCGGCGAAGCGCTGCGGGAGCGATACGCCACGTCGTCTCGGCTCAGCACCTGACGCGTCCACAGGTGACGCCGCCGGTACGCCTTTCCACAGCCATGTCCGGAGGACCTGACTATGGAAAGCCGCCAGACGAAGTCTGTGACCGTCCTGCTCTTTCAGCACGTCGCCGTCCAGCCTCACCGTGATCGTCGCAAGCTCCTCCACGTCTCGTCTGGACGCGCAACGCGCTTCAAGATCATTACGGTCACAGCTCTTGCATTATGAATGTACCAGGGTTTGTATTAGGCCCGAAGTGGGGTCGGGCCGGGTAAGATCACCGCATGATGACCGTCCACAAGCTGAGCGCTGGGGACGGGTATGCCTACTACATCAACGAGACTGTGAGCGCCGATCAGCAGCGCGAGCGCGGTCAGGAATTGGGCGACTACTACACCGCGAGCGGCAACCCTCCGGGCCTGTGGATGGGCTCCGGAATCGACGCCCTGGGCGTCTCAGGAACCGTGACCGAAGCCCAGATGAAGGCCCTGTACGGCGAGGGTCTCCACCCGGATGCAGACCGCATCATCGCCGAGCGCATCGCAGCCGGCGACAGTGCGAAGAAGGCGATGCGAGCGGCCAAACTGGGCCGCAAGTACATGACCTTCGTCGACAAGAACACGCCGTTCGGGCGTCGACTCACCGAGGAGCTGGAGACCTTCGAGCGGCTGCACCGTCGCGAGCCGAACGCGAAGGAGCGCACCGACATCCGGGGCAAGGTCGGCGCCGTGCAGTTCCGTGCAGAGCACGGGCGCAGCCCCGAGTCGAAAGAGGAGCTCGGAAGGTTCATCAAGGAGCAAGAGGGCGGCAAGCAGCGCAATGCAGTCGCCGGATTCGACCTCGTCTTCCGTGCCCCCAAGTCCGTCTCCGTGCTCTGGGGCCTGGGTGACGATGACGTACGCACGGCAGTCGAGCGGGCCCACGTGCGGGCCATGACGGAGACCCTGGAGTGGCTGGAGCAGAAGGCCACGATGACCCGGACCGGAGTCAACGGGATCGCTCAGGAAGAGGTCTCTGGCGGGCTCATCGCCACCCGCTTCCGGCACTACGACAGCCGCACAGGTGACCCCCTGCTCCACGACCACGTCGTGGTCGCCAACAAGGTGCAGGGACGCGACGGCAAGTGGCGCTCTCTCGACGGCCAGCTCCTCTACATGCAAGGGGTCGCCGCCAGCGAGCTCTACAACCAGCGGGTGGTCGAGGAGGTCTGTAGCGAGCTGGGCCTGCGCGCCGAGGCCCGGGAAGTGACCCCCGGGAAGCGGCCCGTCATGGAGATCGCGGGCGTCGGAACGGACATGATCGAAGTCCACTCGACCCGCTCGAAGAGCATCAAGGAGCGCACGGCCGAGCTAGTCGCGGACTACCGCGAGCGGCACGGATACGAGCCGTCGAGCAAGACCCTGACGGCGCTCATGCAGCAGGCCACGCTGGAGACCCGACCGGACAAGAAGGCCGCTCGACCCCTCTCCGAACTGCGTGCCGACTGGCGCCGAGCGGCCGTCGACACGTTCGGTGTCGAGCGCGTCGACGGACTGCTCGAAGCGGCCCGCCACGCTGCCGGGCAGGCTCGCCCCGCCCCCGAAGCCGTGGCTCACCTCGACATCGACAAGGCCGCTCGCGAGGTCCTGGACACCGTCTCGGACCACCGCAGTGTGTGGGGCCGGCGGCAGGTCCTGGCCGAGGCCAGGCGATGGGTTCTCCAGGCCACCACGGGCGCCGCACCGGGCCGTGACCTTGCCGATCGGATCACCGATCGGGTCCTCAGTGGGCACACGATTGACATCACGCCCCCCGACCTGAACCCGGCCTTCAAGCCCCTCACCCGCGACGACGGAAGCAGCATCTATCGGCGCCGCGAGAGCGAGCTCTACACCAGCGCCGCAGTCCTCGCCGCCGAGGACCGCATCGTGGCGGCCGCGCGTACCCGCATCATCCCCGCCGCCTCCGGTGACGTCTACAACCGGGTCGAGGCCGCCTACCAGGAGGCCAATCCGAACCGTCGCCTGGACGCCGGACAGCGCGCCCTCGCGCGGACCTTCGCCACCTCCGAGCAGCTCGTGGCCGCCGGGATCGGACCCGCCGGTGCGGGCAAGACGACAGCGATGAAGGTGGCCGCTGACGCGGTCCGTGCCAGCGGCGGACGGGTGATCGGTCTCGGCCCGTCAGCACGTGCAGCCGCCGAACTCTCCAACGGTCTGGACGCGCCGGCTTTCGTCCTGCACGACTGGCTCGGTGCGCGCGAACGCGCACTTGAGGGCAAGCCGCTCCGCCCCGAGTACGCCCTGGGCGCGGGTGACCTCATCATCGTCGACGAAGCTGGAATGGCGGGCAGCAAGCGCCTGGCCGCAGTCGTTGCCGAGGCCGAACGGGCGGGCGCTGTCGTGCGCCTGATCGGTGACCCCTTCCAGCTCAGCGCCGTGGAGAGCGGCGGTGCGCTGCGCTTGCTGGCGAACGTCACCGAGGTCGTCGAGCTGGAGAGCGTGCACCGCTTCCGCACGCCCGGTGAGGCGGCCGCATCGCTCGCTCTGCGCAACGGCGAGCCCGACACCGCATGGTCCTGGTACCTGAACAACTCCCGGGTGGTCGCTGGTACCCGGGAGCAGATGATCCACCGGATCTTCGCCGACTGGCAGAGCGACATCGAGGCTGGCCGCACGGCCCTGATGATGGCTGACGACAACACCAGCGTCGCCGAACTCAACCAGCTCGCCCAGGCGTACCGGATGGGCTCCGGACAGCTCGACACGACCCACACGGTCACCATCCGCGAAGGCGCCGAGGCCCACCGAGGCGACCTGATCGTCACTCGTAAGAACGCCCGTACCAACGTGCTCCGGTCGGGGAAGGACTTCGTCAAGAACGGCGACCAGTGGCAGCTGCTCCGAGTCATGGACAACGGTGACATCGAGGTCCGGCACACCGACCACGGCGGCCGCACCGTGCTGCCCGCCGAGTACGTCGCCAAGCATGTCGAGCTGGGCTACGCGAGCACCGGCCACCGCGGCCAGGGCGCGACCGTCGACACCGGTAGCGGCCTCCTCACCCGCCGCACCGCCCGCGAGTCGGCGTACGTTCAGACCACCCGTGGGCGCCAGGAGAACCGCCTCTACGTGGTGCTCGATGAGGGCATGACGATGCGCGACGTGCTGGACACCATCGCCCGGAACTCGCAGGCATCGGTCTCCGCCACCGAGGCGATCCGGGCCGAGCAGGACCGTGCTTGGGGCATCGGCCAGCTGTCCGCCGAGTACAACGACGTGCACGCCCGCGCCCTGTCTCTGCGCTACCAGGGCATGGCCCGCAACGTCCTCGGATTCGGGGCCGAGGCGATCATCGCTGAAGACGCCTGGCCCGCGGTCGAGCGCGCGCTGCGCGACGCCGAGCGGGTCGGATTCGCGCCCGAACGCATCCTCTCCACCGCCTTCTATGAGCGGGATTTCGCGGACGCCGAGGACAACGCCGCCGTACTGAGCTGGCGCATCGACAACCACGTGGCGGAGGCCCGCGACACCCTGCGCCGCCTGGAGGAGCAGGGCCTTAGCCGCCCGCTGAAGGACCTCACCGACGCACAGCTGGACAGCCTCGCGGAGCGCGCCGGTGAACGCCGTACCCAGGCCCTGGACGAGCTGCGCCGCGCCGACGTCCGGGTGGACAGCCAGCCCCGGCCGGTCGTCGTCGACGGTCTCCCGGCCCCGGCCTGGCCCGGCCGGGAGCACGGTGATCTCACCCGCGCCCAGCTCTCCCAGGCCATCGCCCAGGCGCGACGGGACGGCCGGATGGCGGGCCGGGAAGGCGACCGGGAAGAAGCCCGCGCGGCCGCGCTCCGGCTCGGTGCGCTGAGGGAAGAGCAGCGCCTTCGCTCCTCGATGGACTGGCGCGACCGTGCCCGCGAGGAGTGGCAGCGCGAGCCCGGCGTCGGCCATGCGCACACCGCCGGCCTGGACGGCGAAACCGTCGCCGCCGAGATGCGCGCCAACCTGCACGGCCAGGACGAGGCCCGCCAGAAGCTGGACCGTGCCGCAGTCGTCGACCAGCGCGTCCAGGCCGAACTGCGCCTGCGCCGACTCCTGCCCGACAGCCCCGCTCCGACCCCGGACAACACCGGGCCGCTGCCGGAGTGGCTGACCCCGCGCGAGGTCGAGCGCGACCAGCACACCCCTATGGCCTGGCTGGAGCACCTAGACGCCCGGCGCCAGGTCATCGACGCCCGCCTGGCGCAGACCGGCCAGGCCCTGGCCGCCGATCCGCCTGCCTGGGCCAAGGCCCTGGGGCCGGTCCCGTCTCCCGGCACCGAACTGCGCGAGCAGTGGGAGAGGACCGCCGCTCTCGCGGACGCGTGGAGGACTCGGCGTCAGCTGCGCGACTCCGAGAACGGCATCGGCGGCCAGCCCGTCGGCGGCCGGGACGTGGACGCCTGGCAGGTCCTGCACGACCAGGTTGCCGAGGTCGGACGCCGGGCCCGCGCCACTGAGGCCGCCGCCCGCCGAGGCGAAGCGCTGACCGAGACCTGGACCACCCCGGACGCCACGACCGACCGGGACACGAGCACTGCGCCCGCAGCCATCGCGGTTGAGGAAAGCACCGAGCTGACGGAGACCGTCATGGCGGAAGGGGAAGACCTGGCCTTCGCGCCCGAGCCGGAGCAGGCCAGCCAGCCGGAAGCCACGCCAGCCGTTGAGGACGAGCAGCTTGCCGAGCCTGCCATCGAAGCGACCCGCGAGGACGTCGAGGAGGCAGTGGTCGAGCCCGCTGTCGAAGACGTGGTGATCGAGGCGGCTGCCGACGTCGAGCTGCCTGCGGGCGACGAGCCGACCCAGGAGGCGGAGCCTGCCCGGCCGGAGGACACGCACGCCGAGCCGCCCGCGCCGGCATTCGCGGTTCCCGAGGAGGAACCGCAGCCCGTCGCCGCGTCGGACGCCGAAGAGATCCGCACCGACGACGACCAGGCGACCACCGAGGACCCGCAGAACAGGGACGAGGAAGCCACGCCGACTGTTGTCACGTGGGAGACGCGACTGTACGGCGCCCTGTCCGATTCCGCGCTCTCCGACGCTCTGGCCCAGACCGTCGAGGCGGCGGAAGCAGCCCAGGAACAGGCCGCTGCCCAGGAAGCACGCGCCGCCGAGCTCCTCGCGGCCATCGCCCCCGGCGGCCCGGTGGAGCAGAACGTCAACGAGCGCGCCGAACGCGTCCAGGCCATCCAGGACCTGCGGGCGGCACCGGGCCGCCTGGAGCAGCTCAGCCGCCGGGCCGAGCAGCAGCACGACGAGATGCGCCGCATCGAGGCCCGGCTGGAGGAGAAGAACCGGCTGGGCAGGCCCGCGGTGCGCGGCGAGGAGAGGCAGCAGATGGAGACGAGCCTGAGCCGTCTGCGTACGGCGGCCCAGGACACCAACACTGCGATCGAGAGCATCCGTCGCCAGGCGGAGGACAGTCGCCGGACAGCGGGCAACCCGGCGGAGCACGACCGGGTCCTGACGGACTGGGAGAAGGCGGGCGGGTCGCGGGAGGCCGTGCTGGAGCGGACCGTGGCCGCGCGTCAACGCCGCGCGGAGAACGCGCTCGCGGAGGCCGGTGCTGCCGGGAACCGCGTGGGCCAGCTCGATGGTGCCGCCGCGCAGCTTCGGCAGGAGATGAACCTGCGTGATGCCCAGCCGTACACGCAGCGCGTCGCGGAGGACGCCCAGCGCCTCCAGGTGCAGCAGCAGGCCATGGCGGCCGAGCAGCAGCGTCAGCAACAGCAGCAGGGACCGCAGATGCCCGGACCGGACCAGGGTCCGAGCCGGGGCACCCCGAAGGCATAGCCACACGTAGAGCGGCGCCCCACCGACCTTCGGTGGGGCGCCGCTCTACGTGTCGCCGATCAGCCTTGTGCCTTGGCCGCCTCCGCGGCCCGTGCGGCCGCTACCATCCGGGACACCTCCGCTTCTGCCGGGTGGTGTGCCGGGGCGTCAAGGAACTCGGGGTCGCCGTCCATCCACTGCTCCAGGAGCTCGCCGTCGGGCTTGGGGCGCGGCGGCGGGTCCTGATGGGTGCTGGCGGCCTGGCAGCCGGGGCTTCCCAGGTGGGGCGTGAGCGAGTGGAGCGAGGTGAGCCACTCGATCTCGGCCCGGGTGGAAATCTTGGCCGGGTCGCCCGCGTACGTACGGACCCACCCCAGGAACAGGGCGGTCAGGTGCTCGATGATGTCCTCGTGCAGGTGCCAGCACTTCGGCATCTTCGAATGCAGCTTGGGGTGGGCCGTCAGCAGCCAGTCGACCCAGCCGGTCAGCTCCAGCAGCCGCGCCTCGCGCTCTGCCGGCTTCATGGCCCGCCACACCCAGCGGGTGATCGGCTCGGGCTTGCTCTCCTCGCCGTTCACGGCACTCGGGGCCGTAGCCGGCGCCGCCACGGCGGTGGGATCAGACATCCGACGCCTCCGGGGCAACTGGGGCGGACTTCGTCAGCGATGGGCCCGGGGCGGGCCGCGTCAGCCACTTCAGCAGGTCATCGTCCCGCCAGGTGAGCCGCATGTTTACCTTCACCGGCGGCAGGTTGCTGTACTGCGCGATGGCCGTGAACTTCGGCAGTTGCATCAGCTCGTGGATCGGGGCCAGGTCCGTCTCGACCTGGGTGGTCGACGAGGAGCTCTGTCCGCGGCCCGTTGACTTCGTGGTGCGCTCCACGTACGTGCGGCCGTAAATGCCAGAGAAATGGCGCAGGGTCTCGGGGTCGCCGCAGCCCGGCAGCAGCATCCGCAGACCGCTCGCGGACAGGACGGTGTTGGCAGCGTCGTGCCCGAACCGGGTCCGCAGCTGCGACAGGTCGTGCCAGACGGTCAGCACGGTGATGCCCATGCCCCGGCCCGTGGTGAGAACACCCGGGAGCTGTGGGTAGCGCAGCATGTTGCCGGCCTCGTCGACCATGACGCCGAGGCCGGGGGAGAGGGGGACGCCGGTGCGGAGGTAGCGCTGCTCGGCGCCGTGGATGATCGAGGCGATGATGGCGGTCAGCAGCGGTGCGTACCGCTCGGCGTCCGAAGGGGCGGCGACCAGGCAGACGGTGGCGTTCTTGTCGAGCAGCTCCTCCACCGTGAAGTCGGTGCCGGCCGCGGTGGCCCGCACCTCCTCGTCCCGGTAGACGCTCGCGATCACGTTCAGGGTGAACTGGATGCTGCCGATTCCGTCGTCATGGAGCGTGACCCAGGGGCGGGAGTAGTCCAGGGCGACCTCGGGGTACTGCGTTTCGAGGACCGCCTTGACGTGCTCGACCGCGTCCTTGCCGAGGGCCAGCCACTCCCGGAAGGAGTTGATGCCGCCGCCGGTGATGTTGGCGGCGAGCAGTAGCCCCTTGAGGATGCCGCGGGCCTGGTCGATCCAGGGGGCGGCCCGTTTGTCGTGGCCGGAGGTCGACGCGTTGGCCAGCCATTCCGCCATCCGGTCCGCCGACTTGGGGTCCTTGGCGTAGTCGACGGGGGACCAGCGGGCGGTCTTGCGGCCGGGGATTCCGGCCGGGGCGACGACGTACACCCGCCCCAGGTGCCGTCGGCTCTCGTAGATCACATCGAGGTCCGCGGCCTTGACGGTGGTCACGACCAGCGGGCCCCGCCACTCGGCGGCGTTCCCGAGGACCAGACCGGTGGTTTTCGTAGAGCCCGGGACACCGAAGACCGTCGCGGAGATGTTGGGCTCCGTGGCGAGGATCTTCTTCGTCAGCTGCCCCCGCCCGGCCGTGATCTGGTCCGGCCGGTTGGCCGGGTCGGGGTCGACGGCGAGTTCCTTCTCCGTCTTCATGCCGCCCCACTGGGCGCCGCCGAGGTTCTTCTTGCCGCCGAAGGTCCGCAGCAGGAGGGCCACGGCGACGATCAGCACGACCAGGAAGATCGCGACCACGAGCCAGAACGCCCAGGTGGGCGGGGCCGGTTCGTAGACCGACCGGGGCCCCTGGCTGACGGTCAGCAGGATGGTCTCGGGCAGGCTCTTGCTGGACGACGCCCAGCCGTTGCCCGTCACCAGACCGGCCACCGGCGCGGCCGTGAGTACGACTGCGCTGGCACCGATGAGGAACCCGGCGCCGATGGCGGCCAGGAGCGTGCTGTCGTCCATGCTCTTGTCGCTGGCCATCAGACCACCATCCGCTCGTCCGTCTCGAACAGGGCCTTCTCGGTGTGGGACAGCATCAGCTGGACCGCGTGACTGCCGCCGCCGCGGCCGACCTTCCACAGGGCGCGGCCGCGCTGGCCGGCGCCCCAGCTCCCGATCAGCTCACACTCAGCGTCGGTCAGGCCGATCGCTTCGCGCGTGATCTGGAGCGGCTTGGTGTCCTGAGCCAGCTGGATGCGGGTCTCGCAGGACGCGATCAGGTCCTTGGCGATGGCCACGGCCTCCGAGCCGGCCGCGCCCACGGACTCGAAGTCCGACAGGCGGTGCGTGGCCAGGAGCTGGATGGTGCCGGTCGCGCGGGACAGCCGCAGATCCGCGTCGATCTTGCGGACCATCGCGGCGCCGCCGGATCGCATCTGCCGCCACAGCTCATCGCGGACGACGATCCACGGACGCTCGCCGGGCCGGTCGATCGCCGACTGTGCCCAGGAGGAGACACAGGTCAGGACCATCGCCACGGTCTCGTCGCCGTACTGCTCCAGGGCGGAGATGTCGACGCTCTGGATCGGGGCGTCCCAGTCCAGGCCGATCGAGGTCTGCTCGTCGAACAGACCGCCCAGGTGGCCGGTGATCATCCCGCCGAGCGCGGAGCGCAGGGACGCCATGTGCTCCCGGGCCAGCTGGATGTCGTTGTCCCGTACGCGGAGCTCCCGCGCCATCGCCTCGCTCGGGTCGCGGAGCTTCGCGTAGACCAGGGGCAGGGTCGGCACGCTCAGGCTGCTCTGCCCGTGCAGCTCGCCAGTGACCTCGCGGACAGCGACGTCCAGGCACTCCTCCTCCTGCGGGCGGAGGTTCCGCTTCAGCTGAAGCTCCAACAGTGCCTTGAGCAGGGTCAGCCGCCTGCGGTGGATCTCTTGGAGTCGGGCCTGGAGCACGGCCCGGTCCTTGATGTTCTCCAGGTCGTAGCCGAGCGGGCCCGCGTCCAGCGGGTTGAGCCTGCCCGGCAGGCCGGGGCCGAGCCGGACCGGCTCGACCCCGAGGTGCTCGCACAGCCCCTTGTACTCGCCCTTGACGTCACCCGCGATCAGCGTGCGGTGGCCCAGCGCCATCAGGCGGAAGCACAGGGCCTTGATGTGCGCCGACTTCCCTGAGCCGGGGATGCCGGTGATCATCACGTTGGGGTTGGTGGCGAGTCCCTCCTTGACCCAGGCGGCCGGGTGTGCCGAAAAGGCCTGCATCGTGAGGGTGTTCCACCCCATGTACACGCCGATCGGCGGAAGGCTCGCCGCGTGCAGGAACGGGTAGATCCCGCTGGCCCGCTCGGTGTCCGCCCGGAAGACCTCAGTTTTGGCGAACGAGGCAGCACGGCCCGCGAAGGGCAGGGACCAGCCCTTCCGCGGAGCGATCCGCATGGCTGCTTCGGGACTCTCCAGCAGACGCGACCGGCGCCGTTCCCGCGCGGAGAGCTGCTTGGGGACCGGTACGCCCTCCATCTCGTCGAGGAAGTCCCCCAGTCGGGACGCCTTCAGCTTCGTGTCGCCGCCGTCACCACGGCGGAAGGGGAAGCTCATCAGATGCCTACCCGTCGGTCGGGCAGCCCCTGGCCGAGCGGCAGAGCTGCGACGGCGAATGCGTCGTCCTGCGCGCCCCACACGCGCCGGATCTCCAGGCCTGCGGACGAGGCATCCGCCTGAAGTTCGGCGCACGCCGTCTCCAGCTGCTCAAGGTCGGTGACCGTGACGGCGATCAGGGCCGTGAGGCGGACCACACCGTGCCCGCTGGCGCGGGCCACGTCCTGGGCTCGCGCGGTCATCGCCTCGCGCCGCTCGTCCTCGCTCTCCGTACGGCCGGTCTTCGCCCGCAGCTTCCTGGCCGCGTCGCGCTTGGTCTTTTCCCGGGCCAGTTCCTGCCGTGCCTTCGCCGGGCCGATCGGCTCGTAGACCAGAGTCAGCGAGCGCCGCGCGTTGCTGCGGGGGCGAAGCAGCGGCTGGAGGAAGGTGGCGTAGACCTCGGACTGCGGGAACCCGCGGACCTGGTAGCTGACCGTCCATGCGCCGTCGTGCCGGTACAGGCCCCAGACGGTTTCCGTCGCGGCCGGGCCCGCGAGCTCCGGGACGACGCCCTTCGCGGCGCCCTTCCATGTCGGATCGTCCGCCGCGGTGTTGCGGGCGGACAGCGCCATCTGCGCCTCCGGGTCGTAGGCCGTGCGGATCGTCTGGGCTACGCCGCGGGGCGGGAGCCATTCGACGACCTGGAGACCGGCGCTCGACAGCGAACCCGCCATCGCGTTGATCTCGCGGACGAGGACGGCGGCCGCGCCGATCTGACCGCCGCCGGCACCCTTGATGGCGAGCCGTGCCCGCGGAGCCGACAGGGTGATGGACAGGTAGGTCTCG
Organism: Streptomyces sp. NPDC002125; assembly: GCF_053593715.1. Classification (NCBI taxonomy): domain Bacteria; kingdom Bacillati; phylum Actinomycetota; class Actinomycetes; order Kitasatosporales; family Streptomycetaceae; genus Streptomyces; species Streptomyces sp. NPDC002125. The sequence continues at coordinate 25,974 of NZ_JBSFDD010000035.1, forward strand.
CGGATTGTGGCGGCTGGGCCGGCACCCTCCATGAGCTCGTCCAGTGCCTGGACGGCGACAGCGGGAGCATCTGGGGAAGTGTGACGCTCAGTCCACGAGCGAAGGGCTGCCCCATCGTCGGGGAGGCTGCGCTGATGGACGGAGACCCTGGTGATGGCCCCGTCCTCCTTGCACTGTCCCCGGAGGAACGCAGCCCACCCTTTGACGCGGACGTTCTGCCGTTCCGTGTCGATCAGCGCCAGGCCGGGGAAGGTGACGCGACAGACCGCCGTATAGGTGTTGTCGACAGGGTTGTGCATGATCCCGAGCTGGCCCCCAAGGCCATCCGGCGCCTCCAGCAGGTGCAGCCGGGCAAGCCGCCCCGGCAAATCCATCGGCTGGCTTCCGTCCTTCGTCCGGGGTGCGAAGGCTCCAGAGAAAAAGAGGTTTCGGTTCGTTGCCACTGCGAGCTGATGCCTTACTGCGAGGACGATCCATTCATTGGCCGACAGGCCGAGGACACGCCCGTAGGCGAGTACGAGCATGACCGCGGCCAGGGGCAAGGCGAACAGCACTGTGCCCCACGAGCGGGTATAGATGGGGATGAGCGCGGTGATCGAGGACGCCGCGACCAGGACGAATCCCAGTCCGCTCAGGTTCCCCATGAATCCCGAGCGTTCCGACTGCCATCCGCCATACAGGGTGGGCTCCGCCTGAGCCATGGTCAGCTCCCTTCGGACGAGGCGGACGGGGTGGGCTTGGGTGCAGCATCGCGCGACGACGTAGGAGGCTCAGCCTCCTGCGCCGCGGATTGCCCCACAGGTGCCCGCGAGTCAGGGCTGCTGCGGGGTGGAATCACGACGTGACGACCGCCCTGCGAGCCGGAGCCCAGACCCGCGTGGGCCGCCGAGTTCTGGAAGGAGCTTTCGGCCACGTCCTTACCCATGGCAGCGACCTGGAGACCAACCCCAATGGCACCACCGGCTTTGGCCGTGAAGCTGGCGCCCTTGCTTCCCATCATGGTCTTGGACCAGAACCCACCCCCGCCGCTCTCGGAGGCGCTCGCGTTCTCGCCCTCCAGCGCCTTGGTGTAGTTGCTGCCGCCGCCCGACGTTCCCGCCCCGCTGAGGCCGGGCTGGTTCCCGCCGAACATCGAGGAGACAGAGCTTCCTACGCTGCTGATCAGACCGGAGGCGGTGGATGTGCCCTCGCCGGTGCTGGTCATCACGATGAACTTGGCAAGCACGGGCCAGCTGATAGCCGCGACCATGAAAATGATCAGTCCCACGATCACGTTTCGTACGCCTTCGGCACCCGACATGGCGGAAAAACCGATGCTGAAGACGATGACGATGGTCGGCTTCATCAAGATCAGGGCAATGAGTGCGTTGCGAGCCTTCGGCCACCAGTCCTTAGTCCCGTCGGACATCTGGCCGGCGAGAGCCAGCGGCATCATCGTGATCAGGATCATGATGCCGGCCTGACGGACCAGCATCTCGATCCATAGGGCTCCGATGGCCAGGATGCACAGGATCGAGATCACGACGACGAATCCGACCGCAGTCGGGGCGATGCCGCTGCCTGTGATCAGGGCGGCGCCCGCCGTGGCAGCGCCGCCCGTGCCAACGAGGCCCGCAAAGAGCGTCCCGAGCTGCTTCTCCATGGCCTTGGATGCGTCACCAGCACTGGAGCCGCCGCCGTCGAACGTGTAATTGATCAAGGCTGTGCTCAGGGTGTCCGACCAGTTCAGCGCGACCTGGGTGGCGAATAGATATACGGCAAGAATTGCGCCCCATTTGGCTAGGCCAACGACGGCGGTGGCCATGGGGCCGCCCTGCTGAGAGACAGCCACCTTGGCGAACTGCATCAGGAGCAGGAAGCACGCGACGACCAGGGAAAGCCCCGTGGTGATGCCGAGTACTGGCCCGATGCCCGTCTTAGCGAGGTCGATAGTAGAGACTTCGTTGAAGGCGTCGGCGAACTCCTTCAGAAGCCAGACGACTGAGTGCCCCAACATGGAGGCGGCCTCTTCGAGCGCATTGGCCGCCATCTCGCTGATCTGGCCTGCTACCCAGTCGCGGAAGTGGCTGGACGGCAGCGGATATTTGGCGCTTGCCTCCTGGTTGCACTCTTGGAAGGTCTTTTTGTCTTCCTTGACGCATTTTTCGAGATACTTGTGGACGTTCGCGTAATTTGGGGCGTTCTTGTCTGCTTTTGCTTCCCACCGCTTCAGTTCTTTAAGTTCGAACTGGTGGGCTTCGTCTGAATCATGAGAACCCTCGCCGAGGCAGACCACCATGCCGGCGGGATAGTCCTCGCAGTCCGCAGGGGCTCGGCAGTTCAGACGCGTCTTCTCGTCTGCCGCGAACATGTCGCAGTATTCGCCGGTCTGCTTGTTAATTCCGATCGTGTCGGCGTTTTTCAGCTCCGGTGGATACGGAGCCGGAGGCTTAGTGCCTGCGAAGGCTATTGAGGTCCCTGACACCAGCACGATAAGGATGGCTGCCAGCAGGGTGAGCAGGCGAGTGAGGGGCCTAGCCATCAGAGACCACCCGCCATCCGTCGGCCCATGCGTATGTGCTGGCCGGGTCGTACGCGTGCGGGCCGTTTACCTCGGAGGTGTACTGCGGGTCTGTGGTGACCTTCCAGTCCCCGCCGTCCCACTTGAGGACCAGGTTGGTGACCTCATCTTTCAGCGGGTTGTCGTCGGCCCCCTTGTCGCGGATCGTGGCGTAGCGGTCGAAGACCATCCAGACATTGACGATGTCGCCGCTCGTATCGAGTGAGCGAGTGAGGGCTGCTGTCACGTTGGTGCTGAAGGTGATGCCGTCAGGCGTTCCTCCCGAAGGAGGCAGGCCGACCCCTTCGCGGATTTTGCGGACCTCGGTCACACCCTTGTCGATGGTCTTGGGGGAATCCGAGGCAGCGATGGCTGTCCACTGTTTTCGGGCGATCACGTCGTCGAGGACGTCGAGGTCCTCCCAGTAGGAGATCGCCGCTGATGTGGCGCCGAGTGCAGAGTGCTCGAAGCCTGTGCCGATGCCGTCGGTGTTTGACTTCGGCTTGAGTACTGGAACGCGGGAGGCTTCGGCTGGGGTGAGAGCTCTGTTGGCCGGGGGGGCCGAAGAGGCGGTGCCACCAGGTGAGGCGTCCCGAGACGCCTTCGCCTCCGGTTCGTCGGCCTTGAGCGTCATGACTCCGAGGGCCCCACCAACACCGAGAGTGCCAACAATCGCGACCCCAATAAGGGCGAGACGCAGCCGGGCCTTGCGGGCCTTGCCGTCGTATGCGGCGCTCACTCCATCACGCTCCCTGCGTCATGGAGTAGAAGCCCCAGACGAGACCGCTCGTCACGCCGATACCGATACCAGCGATCAGCGACCACACAATGGCTGACTTGCCGCGCGAGGCGAGCTGTGCGCGCTCGGAGTTGTGGCCGACCGCCACGCAGGCCCAGCCGACCAGTCCGCCGAGCACCGCGAGTGAGAGCCCAACTCCTGCGGTCCAGCCCAAAATCTTGCCGGTCGGATTCTGGAGTGTTCCGGGCAGAGACGGTGTGAAGCCCGGGATCACCGGATCTGCGGCCAGCTCGACGGCTGTGTGCATGGACTGGAGCAACTGGCTCATGAGAGAACCCCTTCAGGGACAGGTTGGACAGAGCGAGCGGAAGTCGGGACTGAGAGGGCGGGCAAGCCCGCCGGCGATGGGGCCGACGGCAACGGGTTGCCCCAGCTTCGGTAGGCCGAGGTGAGCACCGCCACCGCCAAGGCAGTGGCTGCCTCTGCTGTACGGCGCCCGAGGCGGGCTGTGTTGGCCATGCCGTGGGTACGAATATGAGGATCAAAAGGCACCTTGATGACCGCAGCCACCTGGGACTGGAGCATCGTGGCGGCAGCCTTCACTACAGGCGGCAGGCGGCCCTCGCCTGGAGCGGTCAAGGCCACGATCATGCGTTGGAGCGGTAGCCCTTCGGCGAACGCAGCTTTGACCGCTGTTTGCAGAGCTGCCACCCCGGGCCCCGTCGTGGGTGCGCACAGCACCGGCACCGCAAATGGAAGTGCACACCAAGCGGAAGTCAGGCCTGGCAGGCCGTGGGTGCGTGCCGTGACGATGTCATGAGCTACCGGGTGGGCCGTATCCGCGACACCCGTCTGCCATCCGCCGGCCGCCACCAGCTGATACCAGGCTGCCGGGTCGGTAGGCAGCGCGAGAGGACCGCGGTTCCATTCCTGGTGATCGGTCAGCACGTCAAAGGGGCCGTTCGATCCGGCGGAGCGTGACGCGGCGGCAAGAGCCTGCGCGCGCGTGAAGGGTTGGTCCGTAGGTAGCGAGGCGAGCCCTGCCCCGTGTTCCGCGGGCCAGGAAGGCCACGGGGATGTCAGCCGGGGGGCCGTGTCCAGCACGACGCTGGTGCCCGCCGACGTAAGTGAATAGGCGAGCAGGCCGGCAACAGTAGAACGACCGCTTCCGCCTCGGGCGCCCAACACCGGAACGAGCAGTCGGTTTTGGGTGGACAACGTCACGGCCGTCGGAGTCTTCTTAGCCACCGATCCCCCCATTGCAACTGTGACCATCAAGGCGGCCACTGGATGTGAACACTTGTCCGGAAGTCTATGTCCGGCCGGTGCCTCCCCGGTGATGCTGGTGAGGCGGGCGGCACGTCAAATCCCCCACAAGAAAGGGCACTTACTGTTGTTCGTCACCTTTAACGACCGTTTATATCGATCTGTTGCGCCTCGTGAGGGTGAGGCTCTGTGATCTGTGTCAGCGCCTTTGGGGTCACAAATTACATGTGGCAATGTGACGTTGGGTGCTGTGGGGGCCTCGTTCGACATCGCGCGTGATGCGTGTAGGTGCCGACCCGTCACGCGCCGCGACAGTAAACAGGACAGGTGTACTGCAAGGGGGACCGGTTGAAGGCCAAGGGGGGCGTCGCACTACTTGCTGGGGCCTTCGTCGTGAGTCCGCTGGCTTTGGGGTTGGGCATCGTGTTGTTGATCTCCGCCAGCGACGACGAAGGTGACAGTGGGGGCGGCTTCGATCTCAGCGCCGGGTCGCTACGAGTGGGCAAGGGGTACGTCCCGGCGGAATACGCGGGACTGATCGAGAGGGCAGCGGCTACGTGTGACCAGGGCCTGCCTGCGGCCGTCCTGGCCGCGCAGATCATGCAGGAGAGTGGATTCAATCCCAGGGCGCAGTCCAAGGACGCAAACGGAAACCCCATCGCGGACGGAATCAGCCAGTTCATCCCCAGCACGTGGGCTGCGGAAGGCATTGACGGCAATGGTGACGGCAGGAAGGACGTGTGGGACCCCGAGGATGCCATCCCGTCGCAAGCGTCCATGATGTGCAAGCTGCTCAAGTCCGGGAAGAAACATCCGGAGTACAACGGGTCGCCCATCGAGCTTGCCCTGGCCGGTTACAACGCGGGGTGGTTCAGGGTGGAGTCGTACAAGGGCGTGCCGCCTCCGGAGTTCGCTGACGGGCAGACCTACAACTACGTCCAGGCCATCATGGCTAACGTCGAGAAGCTCACTGCGCCTGACACCTCTGGCGACCCGGGAACATCAGGAGGCTGGGGTCGACCGGTGAAAGGGAAGCTGGGGACGCCCTACCACCAGGCTGGAGGAGCCTGGTCGAGCGGCTACCACACCGGTATTGACTTCGCAGTCTCCACAGGGACGTCGATCCATGCCATCGGGCCCGGCTCGGTCGTGTCGGCTGGGAACGGCGGGGCCTACGGAAACCAGGTCGTCATCCGCCATCCTGACGGTATGTATAGCCAGTATGCCCATCTGAGCAGGATCAGAGTGTCCAAGGGCGACAGTGTCAGTGGTGGGCAGGTCGTCGGCCTGTCAGGCGAGACGGGCAATGCGTTCGGTCCGCATCTCCACTTCGAGATCCGCACGGGGCCCGAGTACGGCAGCGACGTGAGCCCGTTGCCATACCTGCGGGCGAAGGGCGTCAGCATCTGATCCTCTGAGGGTACGTAGGCATCAACACCAGCAAGGGAACAGTCGTGGATGACGAGGTTTTCCGCCCTTGGGGCATCGTGACGCCCGAATACTGGGTGAACGGGTCCGACCGTTCCGACGTGGGCGGCACGACGGTGGTACCGCAGCAGGAGTTTTCGGGGGCGGGGGAAGCGCCATCGGGGCTCCCTGGCGCACATGCCGGCGTCGATAGTGCGGTATTGCCGGTTCAGACCCCCCTCCCCGTGCCACAAGGCTCTGCCCTGCCCTCGCAGAGCCGTCCCCCCAAGGCCTACCTGGAGCGGATCAACTCCATCGTTGCCGCATTCGGCAGCCCTGACGACCGCACGGGCCTCGCTGCCGCAACGATCGAAGCCGAGGCGCTCGATCGCGAGCTCACTGCGAAGTATGGGCAGCCGCATCCCTACGTAATCGGCATCCGGGAGCTGCGCGGATGGCTCGCCCTTCTCTTGGGGGAGCCGGACGTGGCTGCCCGCTGGTACCTGCATACCACCGGGCTTCAGATCGCCCTGCGGGGCGCAACCCACACAGAAGCTGAGGGCTCTGCGCGGCGAGCCGTTCACACCTGGCAGCAGGTCAAGGACCCTGCGGACGTGGTGCAGATCGGGCTTGATCTGGCCAAGGTCGTGACTGCCGTGCTCGGCGAGGACAGCGATGCTGCGAGCTTCATCCGGGCCCGCGTCGCCCGGTATGAGCAGCCCACGCGATAGATCGGCGCCCTTCCACGTGAGCCCCCGGCCATGCCGGGGGCTCACGTGTTTCCTGGCCGGATCAGGTGCTCTACCGGCGGCGCCGGACTTGCACGCTTGACGCTTGTCGGGGTTTCCCGCCAAACTCTCTCCTTGTCGGGTAACCCCGACAAGGAGAGTGGGAGGTATCTGTGACCACCACCTACAGCCCCAACTACACGGGCACGCAGTGGAGAATCGCGCAGGTCGAGCTGGACCCGGATACCGGGGCTCCCGTGAAGACCGTGCAGGACCCGAACGAGCTCGCCGGCCCCACCGTCTACTGGCCTGACGGCACCACGTCCTACGTCCTCCACTTCAAGGGGGGCCACATCAGTTGGACCGTCGCCGACGAGGCCGACACCGCGCTGCGGGCCCTTGAGGCCCTCCGTGGCGGAGAGGAGATCACCCCGGAAGCGCTCCGGGCATACCTTCGCGACGTGCGGCGGCTGGAGACGCGCATGACCGCCTTGAAGGAGGAGCTGCTGCTGTTCGCCCGCGAGCCTGGTCCGAACGGCCGGGCCCGGCTCCCCTTCCGGGACATCGGCGAGGAGCTACGACAGCATCACAGCACCGTGGGCGAGCGGCACAAGCGCATCCTCGACGGCGACACCGCCCAGTGGCGCGGCTGGCTGACCCAGCACACGGAGCGCGCCGCCATGTACGCCAATGGCGGCGAGCTTCCCCGCCCCTCTCGGCCGCCGCGCGAGCACGAGACTGGTGTCTACGACAGTCAGGAGGAGCCGGGGAAGGTGCTGGCCCGGTGCAGCTGCGGATGGTCCGGCACCGCCGGCACCAACACCGTGACTGCCGCACGGCAGGGCAGGGCCCATTCGGACGATCAGGAAGCGTGAACCCCGAGGCTGCCGACTGCTTGGAGGCGTGGCGGTCGCCTCGGGGCCCCCAGTTCCGTAACGACGAAACGAGGAACACCCATGATGACCGACCGGCCCGCCCCCGCGCAGGCCCTAGCGTTAACCGGCGCTCTCCTGGCGACCTGGGACGCGTTGCACCCTCTGTTCGACCAATGGTTCCAGGGCAACGGGGACGCGGCCAACAAGGGCGCCTACGGGCAGCACCTGGTCTACCGAGACGGCTCTCCCGTCGGTGAGAAAACCGAGGGGGACGATCGCGCGGGGCACCCCACCATGACCGCCACCCGCCTGGGCTGGATCAGCGCCGCACGGCACGTGGCCAGCTACTCCGCAGGCCAGGTGACAGGGACGGTCCTCCTCACCCGTGTGCTCGGTTACCGCGTACCCGCCTCGGCGCTGGTCGCGGGTGCCGGGATTAACGCTCTCACTCATCTGGTGATCGACAAGCGGCAGCCGCTGCTCTGGCTGGCCGCCAGGGCGGGGAAGAGCGCATACGTCGACCACTGCACCGTCGTGCGCCGCCTCGATGAGGACGGCGCGGCCCGAACGGAGGAGTCAGGTCCCGGGACCGCGCTTTTCGAACTCGATCAAGCTCTCCACCGAGCCATCGGCGCTTTCGCCGCCGTCACCACGACCTGGCTGACCATCCGCTCGATGAAGAACGGACCTACTCGATGACCGAGGACCTGTGGAGCCTTCTACGTTCGACGTGCGAGGTGCAGCGCATGGTTGACGAGCTCCGCGTCAGCGACGCCGCCGGCACCACCACGCCCGAGCAGGAACGGGAGTACCAGCTGTGCCGCGCCGCGCTCGCCCAGCGCCACCTCGCGGCCGCCAGCGCCACCGGAAGCGACCTCCAGGAGGCGCGCGAGGACGCCGAGCTGACCGCGAGCCTGCTGTGGAAGCACGATGCCCTGCATGGCAGCCACCGGGGCCCGCTCCCGGCAGCGCATCCGGACTGGAAAGCGTCGAACCTTGGCGGCTACGTCCGCCAGGAGGCCGACGCGGCGGGCCTGAACCCCTGCTGATCGGCGGCCGTACGCAGAACGCCCCCGCCAGCCGGCGGGGGCGTTCTCGCCCGATGCGGCGCACCCGCCGGATGGTGTGGGGGCTAGTGGCCGCATCCGCAGCGTTGAACGCGGCCCACGCTCCCGCCCTCCCCAGTCCGGAGGCGTACGAGCCCCCCCGCTGGACGAGTCTGGCCAAGGTGCGCGCGGAGGGAGCTCTAGGTCAGTCGATCGCATGAGGGTGCACAACTTCCCCCGGTGACCCGTCCCCATTGCCACGCACGGAGGGCCCGGCCTGAACCCAGGCCGGGCCCTCCGTGCGTGAGGACTACAGGGAGCCGCCGCGGATTGCTCCGATCAGCGAGGCGAACGCCTCAGCCGGCACAGCCAGGACGGGGCCCCGCTGCACCTTTGAATCCCGGACGCCGACCCAGGCCCCCAGGCCGGTGGCGACTTCCACGCATTCGTTGTTGGCGGCGCTGTACGTGCTGGTCGACCAGCGAGCGCCCGCGAGCTGAGCGGCAGTGGGCGGAGTGGTGGTCATCGGATGTGCTCCTGTCGTGCGTCGGCCAGCAAATTTTTGCTGGCCGCAGGGTCGGCAGCGCTGGATCGCAGATAGTCAAACATGATCTTGTAATCGCGTACGTCGTCTGGAGTATCCAGGTACAGGCCCCGGCGGTGCAGCTCCAAATACACGACGGCCATGGCGTCCAGCGGGTTCCTTTCGTCGTCCCGGCCCAGCAACACGAAGTGCCCGCCGCTTCCGGCCGCGTGGGCGCCTGTCGAGGCCGGCAGGACCTGGAGATCGATGTTCGGGCGCTCGGCCATGGTCGCCAGGTGCTCGATCTGCTCGGCCATCACGGAGGCGTCGCCGACTACACGCCGCAGGACAGCCTGATCGAGGACTACCCACAGGTGCAGCGGGGGCTCTCGATTCAGGATGCTCTGACGCTGCATGCGAGCGTCCACGGTGCTGGCGATGGTGTCCGCGTCGACTCGGACCGCCGCCCGCTGATGCAGGGCGTGCGCGTAGCGGGGCGTCTGGAGCAGGCCTGGCACGAGAGTATTGGCCCAGACATGTTCGTACGAGGCGTACGCCTCGAATGAGACCAGGGGATCGAGGATCTCCGGTATCGCGGGGTGATCCATCCACCATCCGGATTCCTGCCGGGTGACGAGCTGGACCAGGGCGTCGCGCTCGCTCGCCGTCGCATCGCAGGCATCAGCGATGGCCCGCACGGTCGGGACCCGCAGCTTCGCGCGGTCCTGCCAGGACTCATAGCGATTGACCGTGCCGACACTGACGCTCGCGCGCTGAGCTACCTGACTCTGCGTCAGGGCGGCCCGAGTCCGCAGCGCGAGCAGGGTGCGGGCCACCTGCATGCGGCCCGCAGGCCCGGCGGTCCCTGATGTGGTCAACTCGCCCCCCTCTGATGTGTCCCCGCAGCGTATCCGGCAGCCGCCACACATGAATCCCCTGCGGACGCATCTCGTATGGAGGCGGATTCAGTCATGCGGGTTTCGCTCATTGAAATTCAATGGCAGCCTATGCGATAGACACGGAGCGTTCCCGCGTGAGCGCCGCAGGTGATCATGTGCGCTCCCGTCCCCCCACTCAGTCAGTGCAGACGACAGGGATGCAGTCGATGCAACGCACGCCGGTCGCCGCGAGCGACGTACGACACGGAGTTCTGGACCTGCGCAGCGCGACGCCCGAGGAGATGGCGCGGTTACGTGGTGAGCGGTGTGCGCGCTGTGGATCGCCTCATGGCCTCCAGCCCGCTGGATACGCGTACACCGCGGCGGAGGGCCGTGGGCGGCTCGGGTGGCTGGTGCAGGCGTGTGGCAACTGCCAGAGACCGGGTGCAGGCGCATGACGGCCCTTCCTCTGGAGATCGGTGCGGCGACTGCCGGTGCGGAGGCCACGCCTGTCCGGATCGGCGCGACGTGGGACGTCGTACGGATCACCGCCCGGCTCGGCATGGACACTCTCGACCGGCTGCGGGCCATGGGGGCCCCCGTCGGCCCCGTGCTCCATACGCCGCTCCGCTCGGCCGTCGAGTACCTCGTGCCCCCCGGCGAGGCAGTCTCCTGGCCTCATCTGCGGGGCACACGGGCCGTGTCCACCGGCGTACTGCTCTATCCCCCGCCGCACATCACCGCCGCCAGCGGCGGACGATCCACCGGCGCTCGCCGCTGGATCGTTGCCCCCGCGGATCCGCTCACCCTCACTGACATTGACGCACTCTGCGAGGCCGTCACCACAGCCATAGCCGCCGACGCCATCGCCACCCTGGCCCCGGCCGGACGGAGGACCCTTGATCCTGTGTGAAATCACCGCCCACAGCCCCGACCGCATGGGGCAATGGCTGCTGGCGACCTACGGCACGAGCACACCGCGACTCGCCCTGCGATGGCTGACAGCGCGAGCCGGCGAGCTCGCCGCCCACCTCGACCCCGATCCCCAGGAGGTCACATGGGCCTCTGAAAGGATGTTCCGCCTGAGCGCTCCGGACGGGCGAGACCCTGGCGAGCAATTACGGGCCTGGCAGGCGGATTTGGTCGCCCATGAGCACATGATGCAGGCGCTCGCCGTAGGTAGTCCGATCGCGGTGACCGTCTACGACGACGCCGCTCTCTACACCCTCACCGCGTACCGCGAGCTCACCGGCGACCCGTGGGCCACGTTCCAGCACCCCGCCGACTCCGGCCAGGTGAACGCATGACCCAGCACGTCTACCGAGGTCTGCCCGTCCCGTACATCGCTCCCTGGGACGCAGAGCCGATGCTCCGCCCGCCACTCGCCCGCCGCAGGGGCCGAGACGGCCAATGGATCCTGTCCTACCAGGACGAGGGCCCCTACGACCGTGACTCATTCGGCGCTCTGTGGGCCCGCCAGGCGCTCGGCCGTGGTCGAGGCGCCCCCGATTTTGCCGCCGTGCACGCACTGCGACAGCGTCAGGCGATGACCCGCCTGCTGTGCCAGGTCTGCGGCCGAGACACCCTGACAGACACCCCCGATCGGCAGCTCCACATCATGGCGGACACTGGGCAGCCCGTGGCCGAAGGGGAGCTCACCAGCTCCCCGCCCGTGTGCCTTCCGTGTGCCCGGATCGCTGTGCGGATGTGTCCCCATCTGCGTACCGGGCACGTCGCCGCGTGGGTGGAGCTCCCGCAGGCATGGGGGGTCTATGGACTGCAATATGACCCGCGCACGCTTGCCCCCATCGACACGGGGCCCATCAGGGTGGGATACGACGATGCCCGGATTCAATGGGTGATCGCGTCACGCCACGTCAGCATCCTGCGTGGAGTGACGCCGGTATCGCTCGACGAGCTCGCCGATACCGTCCCGGCAGACTGACCAGCCACCGCAGACCACGGCTGACGCGCGACCTCCCCCGACCGCGCAGGCCCTTCCCCGGCGCCCCCCGTCAGCAGCCGCTCACGACGGGGGGCGCCCCCATTCCGCGGGGCCTCCCGTGTCTGTCCCCTGCGTACCCTGGCTCCGTGGCTTCGGTCCTTGCCGTCGTGGCCGTATACATCCCCGCCGCGCACGGCTGAGGGGCCCGACGAATCGTCGGGCCCCTCAGCCGTGCCGAAACACATCCCTACGCCAGCGCGGCCTCCTTCGCCGCCTTGCTCTCGTCAGCTGATCGCTGCTGCCCGATGGTGAGCTCTTCGTCCTCCGGAGCCGCGGCGGCTGCCGCCGTGCGGCGAGCTCTTTCGGTCTCTGCCTCCGTCGCCACGTGCCGCAGTTCCGGCAGGAGCTGCTTGACGGTCGTACGCACCGCACCCGCCTTCATGAGGCCCTCCTGCTTTCCGTCGCTGTCGAGACCGAGCCCTGCGGCCTGGCCCAGCGCCATGTTGGCCCGGTAGGCCGCGCCGTTGGCCACCTGGGCGTTGGTGTCCAGCACTCTCATGTCACCGGCGTGAATCTGTGCCACTAGGGCATCCCGGAGCTGATCCTTCTTCGGCTTGCTGCTGGAAGTACCCAACGGCTGAACCCGCTCCGGCTGGATGGGGGCGGCGGCCGGTGAAGGCGCGGGAGTCGGCGCGGGTACTGGTGCCGGCGGACGTATCGTTCCGGCGGCTGCCCCGCTCGGTTCCGCTGTGGCCGGGGAAGCGATTGGCGCCTGCCGGGCGGGAACGGGAGCGGGCTCTCGCGGTGCTTGGAGAGCAGGCATCGAGCGGGGAGTCTCCCTCGGAACGGGCCGGAGCTCTGCTCGCGGCGCCATCTCTCCCTCGTCCGGCTCCACGCCCGATGCTGTGATCGGTGCAGGGAGCGGCGTGCGGGAGCCAGGGGCGCGGACGTACTGCAAGGTGGCGTGCAGGTCCTTACGCCACTGCCTCCACATCTCCCGGGGGTAGCCAATGAAGGGCACCCACAGCAGCAGGCTGTAGCCCCGCTCCGCGTTCTTCTTTTTCTTCTTCGGGTACTTCCCCAGGACCAGCTGCTCCACCTTCTTGAGCAAGGACTCCAGGAAGATGGCGTACACCAGGGGCGGGATGACCGCGACGAGCCGCCCGCCGAGGGTGGGCGATTCCCCGGGGGCGTGCGGGGTGTGCAGCAGGTTCATTACGGCCGAGGCCACGATGAACCCGACCAGGTAGAAGCGGGTCAGCTGACTGGAGCGAGCGGTCAACGCCTCGAACAACCGCAGCAGCGACAGGCCGAGCGCCCCGGCGTCCAGCAAGAGGGCGAAGCCCGTTGCGGCGGTCCACGAGCCTCCGTTGCGGTCGAAGGCGTACGCCTTCTGTGCGCCGAAGCTGAGCCAGGCCGCGATGCCCGCGATGCAGAAGATGATGACGAAGGAGACCGAGAGGCTGATGACCGCGAGGCGCCGGCGCCAGGTCTTGCGCCGCTCCTCCGCCAGCTTCTCGCGGTCTTCTGCGGACAGCTTGTCCTGCTCGCGTGTACGGCGGGAGCGGAGCACCAGGGCCACGATGCCGAAGACACAGAGCGCCGCGAAGCCGACGCCAGCGGGCAGGAGGAACTTCTCGTCCATCATCCTCGGGAACCCTTCTCCCTGTTCGCGGCCGCGGCCTCGGGCGGGATGGGCCTGCGGCTGATGTCCGCCGCCTGGTGACGCATGGACACTCCGATCATCGGTTTCTGGGGCTCGGGCTCCATAACCCTAGGGCGCGACAGCCACAGCCCCTGATACCGCAGCATCCTCCTCCAGCCCGGCAGCCCCGTCGGCTCCTTTTCGGCCCGTCCGTCACACGGATGCGGGACCAAAGAAGTCGGTTTGGGTGCTGGTCGTACAAAAAACGGCGTCGAGCCCTTCCCGGATCGTCCTGCCTCGGTACCCTCCGGGCTATGGACTGGACGATGGAAAACCCCCTCCCAGCCGAGGGTCGAACGATCGGGTTCGTAGGCAAGGGCGGGGGCGCGAAGTCCACCACCCTCGCCCATCTGCTCCGCTACTGGAAGGAGATGGGCATTCCCGCTGTGGGCCACGATGCCGACGACTCTGATGGCTTGGAACCTGGGTCGCTGCTCGCGTGGTCCGAGATGCTCGGTGTCACCGGCCCCGGGCTAGGCTCCCCTGTCTACCGCGCGCCCGCCGCGCCTGGGTTGCAGGTCGAGGTCAACCGTCTCCGGCCGGCGCACGGTCTCTCCGTGATCGACACCAAAGCGTGGGAAAGGAAGACGGCGAACAGCCACTACGCCACGGTCAAGGCGTCCGATCTGCTCGTCCTGGCCCTCTATCCGAGCGGCATGGAGACGGACCGGGGCGGGTCGATCTTCGCGGCGATGGACGAGGTCGAGACGATGTCTGGCCACCGGCCGCGTCTGGTCGCCCTCCTCACTCGCTTCAACAACTCCTCGTCGGCCGCCGACGGCGTCCGCAAGGAGCTGGAGGGAGACGGGGTGCACGTCCTGAAAGCCGAGATCCCGGCCTCGGAGTCCAAGGGGGGGCTCGCCCAGAGCTTCGGCAAGGTGCCGACCCTCCAAGTGGATTCCCCCATGCACCGTCTGGCCAAGGAGCTGATTGCGGAGGTGGCCAAGTGACCGAACGCCCCAGCATCACCCGTGGCCGCCTGCGGAACCCGAGCCCTGCCGTGAAGAAGGTCCCCGGCCTGGACGCCGACCGGTTCAACGGGGCAAACGTCATCAACCCTGACCTGATCATCACGGGCACCCCTGCGGAGCAGCTCGCTCAGGTCACCGCCCTGCTGAAGGAAGCGAAGGAGAGCGGAGAGGAGGCTCTCGCCGACGTGAAGGCCGTCGGGGCGGTCAACAAGGGTCTCCTCTTGGCCTACGCCAAGAAGGAGGCCCTTTGGCAGCACTCGGAGCACGCGAAGTTCGAGGAGTGGGGTGCCGCTGTCCTTGAGGTGAGCGTGAAGTACGTTCACCGACTGGTCCGTGAGGCCGCCGCTCTGGCGAAGGTGGTGGCGCTGAACGACAGGTGTGAAAAAGTGCACCACCGCGTCAGTCGCCCCTCCCATGCTGTCGTCATCTCTGCGGTCATCGACCAACACGGCGAGGATGCCGCCCTCAAGACCATCGCCAAGGCACACGAGCTCGCTGCGCAGCAGAACCGGACCCGCCCCACGGCAGCCCTCTTCGAGCAGGCCGCCAAGGAGCTCGACTACCCCGTCAAGCTCATCAGCGACGACACCGACGACAGTCCCCCCGCTCTTGCCGCACCCACGGCCGTCGTCCGGACCCAGCACACCCTGGGACGTTTCACCACCGCGCTCGGCAGCGTCAGGGAGAAGCACATCGCGGCCATGTCCCGAAGTGACGCCGACGCCGTCCGCGTCCAGGCGGAGGCCGCCCGCGCGCAGCTGGACCAGTACCTCGGCATCATCGACAAGGTGTACCCGAGGAAGGCCATCCCCGGCTCCCGCGCGGAGGCGGCCGACGCGGAGCGATCCGAGAGCGCCCAAGACCAGGCCGTGGCCTAACCGGCCCGGCATGACGAAGGCCCCCCACCACGTGGTGGGGGGCCTTCGTCATGCCGGGTAAGGCCGAGTGGCACGGAGGCGGTCAACTTGACGATGTACTCCTCGGGGGTGACCCCGGGGTGATCGTCACGGCAGGTCCTCCAGCTCGATGTCCGGGTACAGCGCGCGGAGCCGGTCGGGCTCCCCTGTGATCACCGGCCACTGCCTGGCAGCCGCCAGGTAGGCGACGTGCCCGGCTGCGGTGCCGGCCTCGCTGGCGGCGTTCGAGCGCAGGAGCCCCGACCCGCGGGCGTCCGCCTCGTCCAGCGCCTCGACGGTCAGCAGGGGGAACTGGACGATGGCCGACAGGGCGTGCGCGGCGTCGGGCTTCAGGTCGGCGTACGCGTCCGACAGGGCGGTGGAAGGGACAAGGAGCGGGATCACGCGCTGGTGGGCGACCGACAGCAGAGCCTGCATGTAGAGACTGCCCCGAGCGGCGGCCGTCAGCGCCGTGGTGTCGAGGATGCGGCCGCCGATCACGCGGCGCTGCTCTGCCCGGCGCTGGTGCTGACGCCGAGAGCCTTCGCCGCCCAGTCCAGGTGTTCAGCCGTGGGGCGCTCGCCGGGGAAGAGTCGCGCGAGTACGGCGTCCACCTCCGCGGCCTCCTGCTCGCGCTGGAGCAGAGACGTGATGTGCCCCGATACGCTACTGATCTGCCCTGCGGCCTCCCGCTCCTTGAGCTGGTCGAGGACCTCCTGCGGAATCGTGATCGCCGTCTTCGCCTTGGGCGGGTTCTTCGAATCGGTCATACCTGAGTCATACCACTCCGCGACGTGCAAGGGGAGAGATTCGCGGAACTCGTTGGCTGGAGCCAACAGGGCTCGATACGCTCAGCCGTGCCGTTGGCTGCAACCAACAAGGGGGTTCCCGTTGACGACGTACGACGTCGACATGTTCGCCGCCGAAGTCGAGCACCTCGCGCAACAGGCCGACCAAGTCCAAGGCGCCGATCGCGTCGAGCTCCTGGCCCGCGCGGCCAGCCGCGCCATAGACCCCCTACGCCGCATCGAGCTGCTGATGCTCGTTGCAGACGCCGCGGGCCGCGCGGCCCATGACGCCGCCGGGGCTGCCCGGCAGGGTGTGGGCAGACCGGAGAGCGCCCCGGTCACCTACGAGCAGATCGGTGCGGCGGCGGGCCTGTCCCGTGATGTCGTCTACCGACAGCACACCCACGGAGCCGCCCTGTCCTGGCCGGCCGCGCGGCGCGGAGTGAACAACGGGCGGACCGGCTCCAGTCGGAAGGTGTCACCAGGTACGACGGAAGCAGGAGGAGAGACGACCGAATGAACGAGGACGAGATCGCGCGAGGGGTGGCACGTGGGCTTCAGGCGCACGAACACCGCCGTGCGGAAGGGCAGGCCCGTTCCCTGCTCGCCGGCCTGGCCATCCTGGCGGCGGTGGCCCTCACCTTCATTGTGGTGGTGACGTACGGATGACCGCAGGCTTCGAGGTGCACCTCTTCCTCATCAACGGCCAGCACGCACCGTCCGCGATCCGGAGACGCTCCGATCGTGGGCTTCATGCAGGCCGCCCGGTGCTGCCCATCGGAGCGGCCCGCCACGGCGTAAGGGCACACGGCACGAAGGCCCGGACCGATCACTCGGTCCGGGCCTTCGCGTTTCTGGCAGGCGGGGAGATCAGCCGTCCGCGTCGAGGTCCACCAGCCCGGCCGCCGCGTCCAGGACGCTGGTCGCCTGCTCCGTGGTCGCTGGGGGTTGTCCCGTCCTCTTCCCGTACGCCCGTGCCTCGCGCGCGACGCCGCGGACGTACACCAGGAGGTTGGCGCGCTCGGAGGCGCTGCGGCGGTCGTCCACGGCTTCGGCGAGCTGCTCCCACCAGAACCCGTCATCGTCGGGGTCGGCGGGAATTTCTCCGGAGTCGTGGTACTTCAGCAGGGCCCGAGCGACTGCGTCCAGCTCTGCGTAGCGCGCTTCCCCGGCGGCGATGAACTGGGCCTCAGCGATGCGGGCCTCCATGGCCCGCCGGTCGATGAGGTGCGCGACCTGCGGCTGCCGCCGGTCACCGGGGCGGCCGTTGACGGCCACGTACAGCCGCTTGCGGAGGTTCATGGCGCTGCCGGGGTTCGGCTCCCCGAGCCGGTCGAGATACCGGAGCGCGAGGGCCATCTCCTTCCAGGAGGTACCGCCGGCGCGGGCGTCGTCGATCGCGGAGAGCTGGAAGGGGTCCGCGGCGAGGCGCAGCCACTCGGCCAGCTGCATCCGCAGCACCGCCGCCTCCCGGTACGCCTCCCCCTTGAGTCGGTTGGCGTGCTCCTGGGCGAACTGGAGCACGCCGAACAGCTCGTGATCGCCGGGCCAGTGCTCCAGATACAACTCGTTTTTGCCGGTCTCGCGGTGCAGCTCGTACAGCCGCGCGGCCAGCACCCGGGGCTGCTCCTCCGGAGCCTGCCGCGCCGGGCGCGTTTCGCGGGCGGTCGGTGGCGGGGTTCTACGGGGGCGTCGCATCGTGTTCTCGTCCCGGATCAGAGGTGCTTGGGTGCGAGGGCCAGACGGTGACTGTCCTCCAGTGCAGCGCTCACATCACTCAGGGACGGCCGGTCCAGCCGCTCCAGGACGTCGCAGAGGTAGTCCCCGTACGCGGCGGCCACCGTCTCGTGTGAGCGCTCCAGAGCCTGTCGCCAGCGCCGCTTCGTGATGCGGCGACGCCGCACGCTCCAGACTCCCCACCCGGTCAACGCTGTCCCCCGATCCGAAGCCTGCCGAGTCCGGCCTACGCAGCCGGCCGCGGCCGTCAGTACCCCGGCACCGATGCCCAGCCAAAGCCCCCACTCGAACCAGGCCGTAACGGTTTCGGTGACTCCGAGGAGACTCTCACTGGTGCGCACGCGTACGTCCTCCGAGTGGGGTTGACGGCGGGCTTGTCCAGCGCGTCGGTTCTCCTGAGAAGCTGCTCTGACCTGCGTGTTCTTAGGCTGCTGCGCCTGCCCGTGGGGTGGTCGCAGTCTGTAGCGTACCGCCTCCAGCGCGTTTTTTTCCTACTAGGAAATGACATGCGCATGATCCAAAATCCCTCGCGCATAACCGGAATTATGCGTGGCCTTAGCGATCTTGAAAATGGGCGCTGATGCGTCGCTGCGGTCGAGGGGTCAACCCGATTGTCGTCTGCCATCGGGACGTCAGTACCGGGACGTCGTCGGCCAGGACGGCGGCGCCGCCCGTACGACGACGGCCCCGGCGCCAGAGCGGCAGCCGGAGCCGTGAAGAAGCAGCCGGTCCTCAACCGGCCGGGCGTGCCAGCGTCCCGTCCCGGTACTCCCGCCACGCCTGGCGCCAGGCCGCATCCAGTGCGCTGCCGTCGGGGGTGTCGATGACCCGCCAGCCGTCGGCCACGTACTGCCGGACACGGGGCAGCAGTGTCTCGGCGTTCGCGTTCGGGGACAGCTTGGTCCGCAGCACGACCGTCACCGCGGGCTCGGGCACCGGAGAGTCCCACCACGTCGGCACACTGCCCTCCCGCACCGGGACGGGGGTGTGCCAGACATCGTGAACGAGCAGGTGGGACTGCATCACCAGCGGCAGGAAGTCGTCCCGCGAAGCGACCCGCAACGAGACCGCGTCCAGCTTGGTCCCCACCGCCGGCACCGCGAACGCCCGGTATCCCTCGTCGCGGTAGAGCGTCCCCATGCGCCCACGGTGCGGCTCGACACCCAACTCCACCGGCTCGTCGAAGAACTCGATGCGGATTCCGAGATCAATCATGCGGCCATCCTGCCGCACGGCTCCCCGGCAGTTCACCGGTCCACCTGAACCAGCAGACCCCTCGCCTCTAGGCTCACCGACCATGACCACAACCGTCACCGCCCTACCCTCCGAGCAGCAGGTGCGCGCCCTCGCCGCGTTCGTCACCGACCGCGTCCAGGAGTCCGTGGCGGTCCTCAAGCGCCGGGTGCCAGACCTGGCCACCGAGTCGAAGAGTCCGGACGCCGAAGAGCTCCTGCGCATCCCGGAAGCGCTGACCAGCGTCACGCACCACTTCGCCAGCCTCTTCGCGGACGCGCTTGACGGCCCGGCCGCCGACCCCACGGCCGCACGTGCGACCTGGCGCAGCCTGGCCAACATCGCAGTGACCTGGATCGACCACCCCCAGCTGCCCGCCGACCTCCGAGAAGCCCTCGCCGCCGCCCGGCCTGTGGCCGCCGACGCGTAGCGTCAGGATGTCCGGGCGGAGAGCGTGACGGCCTCCGTCCGGATGCCCTCCGGCCCGGGACCGGCGAACGTCACCGGGGCCCCGCGGCCTTCTTCGCCGCCAGGGTCCGCTCGCGATGAGGGATCTTCGCCTCGGCGGTCGAACCGTCGCTGTAGCGGACGGTGCAGCGCTCCCCGGGCTGGGCCGGAC
Source organism: Streptomyces sp. NPDC002125 (assembly GCF_053593715.1). Taxonomy (NCBI): domain Bacteria; kingdom Bacillati; phylum Actinomycetota; class Actinomycetes; order Kitasatosporales; family Streptomycetaceae; genus Streptomyces; species Streptomyces sp. NPDC002125. Next base: position 45,869 of record NZ_JBSFDD010000035.1, read on the forward strand.
ACTGGGTGCACGGCAATTCGATCCACGCTGTCGTCGGGTCCGCTCCCGGGGCAAGACGCCCGCGCGGTGACGGCGTCGCAGCTGGCTGCCGCGGTGGCTTAGGCCGCTTCAGCCGCTCAGGCGTGGCGGTGGGATCGCATGATCCGTGAACCGGCTTGCCCCTGGTGCCCCGCGAGCGGCTGAACAAGGCGGGCCCGTTCATCGGGTCGCCGCACATCGCGCAGATAAGCGGGCCGCGCTTCCGCGACGGCCGCAGCGGCGCCTTCGGGCTCTGCGCGGGAACCGTGTAGGAGGCGCCGTTGACCTGCGTCACGGAGACGTCGGAGGCCGGCGGCACGTCGTACGAACGGAGGGTGGGCGTGGCGGTGTGGGTCTGTCCCTTGCGGCCGCCCCGGCCGATACGTCGCGTCATGGCCAGAGCGTAGAGCGCCTGACGGGAGGTCCCGCATTCTCGTGGCAGGCGACACCGATTCCGTCCCCTCAGTGTCGGCAGCCCTGCCATGCTTGATGTTCACCTCGAAGGGAGTCGGTCGTGACCGGCGAGTCCGATAGCCCCGTCCTCGCGATCCGGATGCGCTGGATGTTCGGCTGGGAGCAGCACCGACCGGGTGGCTGCCGCTGCCTGTGCCGCATGTTCCACAACATCCCCGGTAGCGGCGTCTGCCTCGCTGCCGCCGAGCCGGGACTGCTCATCCGAGTGGTGACCGCTACCCAGTCCGATGGGCCGCTGACTGTCTGCCGGGACTGCTACACGGCGCTGGCGCCGCTCGCGGACTGATGCCCACCCTCTGGCGGACCGTGCTGGCCGCACTCACCGATCCCGCGGCTGCCAACCGCGACCAGGTCCTCGCGCTCGGCGCCGCCGACCTCGCGCTCAACCAGGACTCCGCTGCGAGCTCCGGCGACGTACAGGACATCGCCCTCGCGGAGTTCGGCATCGCCCTTGACCCGCGCACTGCAACGGCCGCGCTCACTGCCCGCCGGGCGCACCGCTCTGGCTGATCCCGGAGTAAAAATTCACACCGACCGTATCGAGAAGGCAGCCCCGCGACCTATCGGGTGGGCTCCCATGTCTCCGGGCCGGCGCCCCGCCACTCAACGAACCCCGGGTCGGTCAGGTCTACGTCCTCTGCTTCCTCCATCCCCGCCGCGGCGAGGAAGGCCCGGATGTCCGAGGGGCGGTGCGCTACACCGATCGCGACGCCGTCGTAGCGGACTCGGCGCCAGCCGTTCTCATCAGGCGGATATACGACCAGCTTCGCGGCGGGGGGCATCCCCCCAGGCTCAGCCCTGTCCCTGCTCTCCGCACCTCGCGCCGCCCGACCGGGCGGCTGTCCGCGCACGCGAAAGGACCCCGTACCGGCTTCCGGTACGGGGTCCTTCAGGTGTGGCCGTCAGTGGCAGGTCAGTCGACGTCGGACACGGCTTGCCGGGCCGTGCGGCGTCAGCGAAGAATGGCAGGCTTTCGCGGGACGCCCTTAACGAGGACGTCAGCCACCACATCGGCGAGGCCGAGCGGGTAGACCGTCTCCGCAGTGCATCGGAGTTCATCCAGCGACCACCAGCGGCTGGCCCGGATGTTGTCCGTCTGTGTGGCTCGTGCAGCATCGAGGGCGTCGGACGATGCGCGGACGAGGAAATACTTCTCGACCTGCTGTACGCGGCGCCCGCCGACTGGATGGTCTTGGCGACGCTCGGCGATCTCACCAGACAGGATCACGCCCCTTGCGCCGAGTTCCTCGCCCAGCTCGCGCAGGGCGGCGGTCGGATAGTCCTCACCCGGCTCAAGGCTGCCGCCTGGGGTCGCCCAGAAGCCGCCATTCTCGTCATAGCGAAGCAGCAGGATGCGCTGGTCAGCGTCGAGAATGACGGCTCGGGCCGCCTCCCGGAGGGGCAGGGTGCTCATGGTTCAAGTCTGGCAGGTGGTTCAGCTTCGCTCGACCAGGTAGTCCCCGATACACAGAGCGTCCAGGTCACACGCCTGGAACGTGGCCAGAGCGTGCGCCGGCGTTTCCACGATCGGCTCTCGGTCGTTGAAGCTGGTGTTCAGGACCACCGGGACGCCGGTGAGGCGGTCGACGTGGTCGAGCACAGCGGCGAAGGCCGGGGCGGCGGCCGGGGTGACGGTCTGCACCCGGGCGGTCCGGTCGACATGGACGACCCCCGCGATGTCGGTGGCCCGTTCCGCGTGGACCGAGGGTGCCAGCAGCATGAAAGGGCTGGGCACGTCCAGGTCGAACCAGGCGGATGCCTGGTCAGCGAGGACTGCCGGGGCGAACGGTCGGAACGGCTCACGGTGCTTGATCCGGCGGTTGAGGGCGTCCGACCCTGCGGTGGTCCGCGGGTCGGCAAGGATGCTTCGTCCGCCCAAGGCGCGCGGGCCGAGCTCGCTGCCCCCCTGGAACCAGCCGATGATCCTCCCGGCGGTGATCATCTGGGCGGCGGCGGCCGCGATGTCGTTCTCCCTGCGCCATCGGTACGGCGTCCGGCGGCGCTCGACCAGTCCGGAGCGTGGGTCACGGGTGAGGGCCTGCTCGATCTCCGCGTCCGTGTAGGTGCGGCCGAAGTAGTCGTGGGCGAGCGGGCGGCGGGGAGTCTCGCCGGTCATCTGGTGCCATGCGTAGAGGGCACAGCCGAGTGCCTGGCCCCGGTCGGAAGACGCTGGCGGTGCGAAGTAGCCGCTGACCGCGTCCTGGTGGCGGAGTTTGTCGGCGGCGACGCAGTTGAGGGCGACGCCGCCGGCGAAGCACAGGTTGCTCAGGCCGGTGGCGGCGATGGTCTGTCCGGCCAGAGCACACAGGGCCTGTTCCGTCTGGGCCTGGACGTACGCCGCGGCGTCGGTGCCGCGCGGATCGTCGCCCCGGCTGTCGGGCGGGCCGAAGTCGGCGCCGGTTCGTTCCGCGAGTTCGGCGACGCCTGCGGTGTGGGTACGGGTGAGGCGCCCGCGCACGGTGGCGCCTTCGACGTCGAACAGCGGAGTCCGGTGGGCGCCGGGGTCCCCGTAGGACGCGAGGGCCATCGTCTTCCCGGCCTCCTGCTCGTGCCACCCCAGCCAGTTCGTGAACGCCTCGTACGTGGCACCGATACCGCCCGCGCGGGGCCGCTCGGGCGGGTTGCCGCCGAGGCGTTGGATGCCATCCCGGGTGGCCGCGTAGTAGGTCTCGGTGTCGCCGTTGTTCCCGCCGCCGTCGACCACCAGGACGGTCGCCTCGTCGTACGGGCTGAGGCAGTACGCGGTGTACGCGTGGCTCAGGTGGTGGTCGACGGGGACGATCCGGGCCGGGTCGACGCCGAGGTGGGTCAGGCCGGTCTCGTCGGCGGTGGGCGGGTGGTGACCGATGCCGCTGACCGCGATCAGGTCGACGTCCTGGAGCTGCACCCGGGCGGCGCGCAGGCAGTACAGGAGGGCGGCCTGCCAGCCGGGGCTGTAGCGGGTGCGGTTGAGGCGCTCTTCGCTGATGGCGACCATCGTGGTGTCGGTGATGAGGGCGGCGCCGCCGTCGTGGCCCACGTTGATGCCGACGACGACGGGGGCGTGGGCGGTCATCAGGCGGCCCCTCGAACAGGCTCGGCCAGCAGGTCCCAGAGCCCGGTGCGGCCCGCCGGGTCGCGGTACAGGGCGCCGAGTTGGCAGAGCTGGACGGTGCCGCCGCGGTGGTCGAGCGGTTCGGTGAAGGGGTGACCGAAGGACTCAAGTCCGCCCAGTGCGTCGTAGACGGCCCGGAATCGGGCGTCCAGCTCCGGCCGTACGTCCGGGGTGATGGCGGTGGTGAGCTTCGCGGCGGTGTCGGTGAGGCCGGCGTCTGCCAGGAAGCCGCTGACCTGGGCGAGGACGGTGTCCGGTGTAGCCCTGTCGGTCTTGATGATTAGCGGTGGGGTGGGGCACAGAGTCGGGGCGATGTCGGTGTAGAAGGTGTGCAGCCGCTCCAGCAGTCCCTCGTCGAACCACTGCTTCCAGCGGGGCCGCTCGGCCACGTTCCCCCGGCGGTTCAGGCTCTCGCCGGGGCTGACCAGGAGGATCGCGGTCAGGACCTGCGGGGGCAGGGCGGGCGCGATGTGGCGGGCGTAGAAGTCGCGAGCGGTGCGGTAGGGAAGGCTGTCGTCCGCGCGGGTCGCCCAGCAGTAGGCCAGAGCGCCGAGGTGGTTGCGGTCGGAGATCAGCAGCCGGGTGGCGGGGTCGGCGGCGAGCTGGGCGGCGGCGCGGGCCTTGTCCAGCTCGTGCCGCAGGAACCACAGGCTGTGTCCGGCGGTGGAGGGGTGCACGGGGGCCCGGAGGCCGCTACTCAGCCGTGCGTTGGGCTCGGTGAACCACAGGCACTCGTCGCCCAGGACGGGCACCATCCGCGCGAGCAAGGAGGTCTTGCCGGCTCCGGGAGGCCCGTCGAGTACGAGGGCAGGGGCGTCGGTGGGCATGTCAGTCCTTCCGGGGGTGCGGGCCGGGGCGGCAGATGGCGGCCAGGGCGAGCGCCAGGTCTTCCACCCGTACCGCGAGGCTGGCACTGGTGGGCAGATCGGCCGGGTACTGCCCGGCCAGCCGGTCGCTGACGGCCTGCCACATGGCGGCGAACGGGTCGGCAAAGCCGTTCTGCTCGCCGGTAGCGGTGGTGACGCGCGTCGCGGCGGACGGCTCGTAGGGGCGGGCGAAGTCGACCGTGGCCGCGTCGGACGCACCGCTGAAATGGATCTGTTCCAGGAAGCGGCCCGGCGGGGTCGCGCTGATGACCAGGGTGAAGGTCTCCGCAGCGGGACCGTGCAGTACGGCATGGAGGGACTGGCCGTCGGCGTCCAGGGTGCACGCGGCCGGCGTCACGCCGGGGACCGCCAGGACCAGAGCGGTCAGCAGGTGGTAGCCCTGCCACAGGAGGATCTGGAGGGCGGCGACCTGGCTCGGGTCGCCGAGCTGCTCGGGTGCGGCCTGGGGCGGGTCGTCCGCGAAGGTGTACGGGCTGAAGCCGGGCGGCAGCAAGCGCCGCCGGGCGGTCTCGTCCACGCCGTCGGCCTTGATCAGCCAGCCGCCCGACGGGTCGGGGACCGCCGCGAGGGCGGCGTGCAGGGCCGGGTCGTGGGCGCGCATCGCCCCGACCTCCAGCAGCAGCCCCGCCTCCTGCGCACGGGCGGCCAGTTTGCGGGTGCCGGTGACGTCCAGTCCGACCGGCTTCTCGGTGAAGACGTGCACGTTCGCGTCCAGTGCCGCTTCGATCAGGTCCTCGTGGACGCCGGTGAGGATCACCAGCATGTCCGCGCCATCGAGCAGGTCCTTCGTGGTTCCCGCGACGCGGGGTACGGCGAAGCGAGCGGCGGCGGCGCGGGCCCGCGCCGGGTCGCGGTCGGCCAGTGCCGTCACCTCGAAGGTGGGGCGGGAGACGAGCAGAGGGAGGTGGAGACCGAAGGCGGCGGCGCCGCATCCGGCGACGGCCAGTCTCCACGGCCGGGTCTGCGGGCTCATCGGGATGCCTCCTCGGGGGTCCAGTAGCCGGTGGCCGCGCGGTAGGAACGGGCGGCGATCTCGTCCTCGGGCAGGGCCCGCAGAACGGGGTTGAACAGCTCCACCGAGACGGTCCCGGCGTAGTCGACCTGGGTGAGCGCGTCGGCGAAGGCGGACCAGTTGAGGGCGCCGTCGCCGGGGAACAGCCGCAGCCCGTCCGTCCAGCCGTGCGGGGTGCCGGCGTGGGGGACGTCCGCGACTTGTACGTGGCCGACTCCTCCTGTACCAAGATCCGTGATGTGCCGGGGGTCGGCTCCCGAGACCGCCCAGTGGAAGGAGTCGACCAGCACCGCGGCGTTCTCCGCGCCGCTCTCGTGCAGCAGCTCGGCGACGGCGGGCAGGGTGGCGGCCACCGGGTGGGGACCGGCGAGTTCGGGAGGCAGCCCGTCCACGACGCTGACCGCCTCCACCGCGAGGCGCACGCCGTACTCGGCGGCGGTGTCCGCGAGGCGGGCGATCCGCTGGCGCGCGAGGGTCAGGGCCTCGCCCTGGTCGAGCGGGGAGAAGGGGTTGAGGACGGTCGTGGCGACGGGACAGCCCAGTTCGGTGAACGTCTTCAGCCGCTCGCGCAGGGTCAGCAGGTGCCCGTCGTACGCCGCGGCGTCGACCAGCAGCGGGGCGGGCAGCACGGGCCCGGCGGGCAGGATGCCGCTGGCGGCGGCCACCGCCAGCCCGTGCTCGGCCAGCAGGTCGCGGACCCTGGCGGCGCCGACGGCCTGAGCCTGCTGGATGGACAGCTCGACCGCCTCGAACCCGGCGGCCGACGCCAGGGCGAGGAAGTCGGGCAGGTCGACACCGGAGAGGGTGGCGGGGTTCAGGCACGGCAGGAACGGGGCGGCCGTCTCGCGGTGGGCGATCATGCGGTGGCCAGCTTCCCGGCCAGCAGCCGCTCCCGCAGCCCTTCCAGGTCCTCCATCACGGCGGTGAGGACCCGGCGGGCGTCGGCGGCCAGGATCGGGTTCGGGCCGGAGGTCTGGACGACGGCCTGCCACGGGTCGGCCAGGTCCCGGCCGGACTGCGAGACGAGTGCGACCGCGCACTCCAGCCCGGTTTCCTCGTGCAGCCGGCGGGCGGCCTCCGTGGCGGCCAGGTTGTAGAGCTTGCCGACGTGGTAGACCGGGTTCTTACCGGAGACGCCTTCGGCCGACCAGGGGCGAAGCATCGAGATCAGCCCGTTGGAGCGGTTGCCCCGGCCGACCACTCCCTCGTCGCCGGACTCGATGGATGAGCCGGTGGCGGTCAGGTAGAGCTCGGGCCGCTGGTCCTGGTCGCGGGTGTTGACGAAGACCTCGACGTCCACGGCCGGAGCGATCCGCGCGGCCGTCTCGATGATCAGCTCCCGGGCCAGCGCCCGGCGGGCGATGTAGGTGTCCAGGTCGGGGGTGTGCCGGGCGATCTGCGGCACGCACGCCGTCAGGCGCACACGGGTGCCGGTGCGCACGACCATCAGCTTGATGTCCGTTCCGAAGTACGGGTGCTCGGCACGGAAGCTCTCGCTGCTCAGGTGCGTCTCGATGCCGCCGGCGAGCTGTTCCCCGATGCCGAGGGGGGCATAGCCGACGCCGGCGGAGGTGTCGTTGGAGAACAGGCGGTGCCGCTCGGCGAGGTCGTCCAGGCTCCGCGGGGCGAACCAGCGCTGGCGGGACGCCTCCCGGTCGGCGTTCGTACCAGTGGTGACGGCCCCGGGGCTGGACGCCTGGGTGAGCCGGGGCCTCACCTGCACCCACCGCCCGGTGTCCAGCAGCGGCAGGGCGGCGCCCAGGAACTGCCGCGCCGCCGTGGTGACGATGTCCTCGACGGGGATGCTCTGCTCGCCCAGCGCGGTCGTGATCCGCCCGTTGACCAGGACCTGGATCGGGGCGGTCATCTCGCCGTGTCCGAACGCGACGTCGGCGGCGCCGCCCAGCAGCGCGAGCTTGTCGGTGTTGTGGTGCAGGATGGCGCCGAAGCGGTCCAGGCAGTACGCGCTGTACGCACGGGAGATCGCCTCTGCCATGCCGTCGGCGAGGGTGTCGGGGTGGCCGGAGCCCTTCCGCTCGATCACCTCGACGGCGTTCTCGGCGCCAGCGGGGTACAGCCCTGCGGCCGTGATGACGTCCATCAGCAGGTCTCCTTGGTCTTCTGGGCAGGCAGGTGGGCGAGCGCGATCGGGCGGCGGCCGAGCAGCCGCAGGCGTCCGCGCTCCAGGTGGTAGGCCCCGATACGGGCCAGGTCGCGGGCCGACTCCACGGCGCGGGAGCGGTCCAGGAAGGTCCATCCGGCAGCCAGTCCGATCACGGCCTGGTGCACCGCGTCCCGCCCGGCCTGGATGGCGGCGGGCTCGACGCGCACGCTCAGGTGCATCCGGGCGACGCACATCCCGTGGCCGGCGCCCTGGCGGACGAAGTACCGCAGGGTTGTCTCCGGCCGGTAGACGGGGTGGGAGACGACGGCGGCCGGCTCGATGAGGGTCTGGTGACCGCTCTGGCGGGCGCGGTCTACGAACTCCAGGTCCTCGCAGTCTCCGAGCCACCGGCCGCGGCGCCCCAGGTCGGTTCGGAACAGGCCGATGTCGAGCGCGGTCTGACGGTCGAACAGCAGGTTGCAGCCGGTGACCCAGTACGGCCACACCGCCAGCTCGCGGTGATCGGGCCAGTCCACCGCGCCGTGGCACTCGCGCAGGGCCTTCGTCAGCGCGGTGACCTCGCCGCCGGGGTACTCCACGACGGTGCGGCCGCCGACCGCGAACACCTTCTCCTCCTCGATCGCGGCCACCAGGGTCCCCAGCCACTCCGGTTCGGGGGTGATGTCCGGATCGGTGATGGCGACGTAGCGGCCCCGGGCCGCGCAGATTCCGCGGTTGCGTCCCGCGCTCAGGCCCGGCGTCGGCTCGTACAGCACCCGCACCGCGAACGGCCAGTCACCATCCCGGACGGCCTCGGCGATCGGGCGGACCGGTCCGGGCAGGTCGTTGTCCACGACCACCGCCTCGAACCGGTCGGCGGGCAGGCTCTGGCGGGCCAGGGCATCCAGCAGGTTCCGCAGGCGCGCGGTGTTCCCGCGAGCGCTCACCACCACTGACACCAGCGGTACGTTGAACTCGCCCATCGTGGCTCCCTCCTTCACGGCGGTGTGTGCGGCGGGTCCATGGCACCGCCGCCGACCCCGGGCAGGGAAGGCGAAGCCTGTTGCTGAGGTGTTGCGGACCGTATTTCGAACCGGTGCCGCCGTGGTGAGCCACTGACTACTGTCAGCAGCGCACCCTAGGCCCCGGTGCGGAGGAGATTCCGATGGCCGCAACGCCGTTACGCAGCCCTCTGGCCGCGCTGCGCGCCGAACTCGACCTGACCGCCGAGGAGTACCTGGATCGGCTCGACGACTCCCATCACGCGCTCGGCTACGGCCGGATGGCCAAGCGCCGGGAAAAGGTGTCCCGCTGGGAAACCGGCGTCCATGCCCCCGACGAACCCACCCGCTACGCGATGGCACACCTCCACGGCATCCCGGCGACGGCCGTCACCGAACTCGGCTGGCCCGGATTCCTCCTGCTGGCCTTCCCCGATGACCGCCCAGTGCTCGACAGCCCCTGGTCCCCTGCGGGTACCGTTGCAGCAGTAGCGGCTGCCGCTCGGGGAGGGGCCATGGATCGACGGGGATTCCTGATCTCCAGCGGTGCGGCACTGTCCGGCATCGCGTCCCACTGGAGCAACGCGGTCACTGCCGTCCCACTACCGCTCGCGGCCCCCGGCCGCCGCCTCGACCCAGACCTGATGACCCGCCTCGAACGGCGCCTGGACGACCTGCGACATCTGGATGACGTCCTCAGCGGCAGCGACCTGCTCCCGTCGGCCGTAGAGGAATACCGGCTCCTGAGCGGGTACGCCAGCAACACGACCTGCGACAGCAGCATCAGCCGCCGCCTGTTCTCCGCGCTCGCCGAAGCCTCCCGCATGTGCGGCTGGCTCCACTTTGACGCCGATCAGCACGCACAAGCCCAGCGCTTCTACATCACGTCCCTGCGGGCGTCGGCCTCCGCCGGTGACCCCGAAGTCGGCGCGAACACCCTGAACTTCATGGCGATTCAGACGTACTCCAAGGGCAACCCGCAGGACGCCGTGAACCTCGTACGAACCGCCCAGTCCCGAGTGGCCGACGGGGTGACCACCCCCCGCGTCCGTGCCCTCCTCCATGCCCGTGCCGGCCGGGCGCTGTCCAAGACGGGCGACCTGAAGGGATGCGCCAGAGAGTTCAACGCCGCCCGTGACGCCTTCTCTCGGGGCACACACGACGACGATCCGCCCTGGGCCTACTCGGTCACCGAAGGCGAGATCGAGATGCTGGCGGGCTCCTCAGCTCTCGACCTGGGCGACCCGCGCCGTGCCCTGCGCAGCTTCGCCGCCGCCCAGCAGGCCGAGTACAGCGCCGCCGGCCACGTTCGAGACAGCGTTCTCTACCTCTCGCGCACCGCCCGCGCTCACCTCGAACTCGGCGACATCGACGCCGCCTGTGCCACAGCGACTGACGCCCTCCGCCAGAACAGCAGCGTCAATTCGACGCGCCCCTCCGACGCCCTCACTGATCTCCGTGGCCAGCTCGCCCCACACGGAAGCGTCCGGGCGGTCCGTGAGTTCCTGGCCATGGGCGCATGACCCTTTGCGTGCTTCCACGGCGGGCCGCGGCCGCGACCCCGTCTGCGTCCTTGCTCGCCTCCGGCGCGAGGCAAGCCCCCGGACCTGAGCCCGGCAGGGGCGCCCCGTTGCTGTCCGTCCTCGCAGGTAGTTTTGGGGATCGAGAGCAAGGAGGGGCACATGACCGACGGGGAAACCGCCCTGAAGTTCCAGCTGATCGTCCAGGACGAGGCCGCCCTGGACCGAGACCGCGCTCTGGTCGCCTTCCTCAAGGCCCGGATCGCCGAGCGGGCGAAGGCGGCGGAGGAGGAAGAGGAGCGTCTGCTGGCCGGGGTGAACCGGAGCCTGCTGGAGTTCGAGGAGAAGTTCGAGCACCCGCACCGCGACGACGACCGGCACAGCTTCTTCGCCGGGCAGATGCAGGCTCTCGGCTGGTCGCTGCGCTGTATCGCCTTCGCCGCGTTCTCCGAGCACCCGGACTTCCGACAGGACTTCCGGCCGTGATGCCCCGCCCGGGGGTCGCCCAGCGTCCCGCCGGCAACGTCATGCGGGCGCCGACCCGGGCGGAGGATGCCTTTGCCAAGATCCGCGAGGATCTCGGGCAGGTGGCCCCGCGTGACCCGAAGGACCGCAAGCTGGGGCCGCGCCGCTACCGCATGGACATCCTGCGCGACATCTGCACGGCCGAGGCGTTCACCACCGTCATGAGCTGGCTCGCATCCTCCACGATCCCCAGCATCAACACCAAGCGGAACTATGCCGACGACCTGCGGTTCTGGCATGGATTCGCCCAGGAGCTCGGGCACGATCGGTTCTACATCGGGTGCATCACCCGCGGGGACGTGACGACCTGGCGGCTCAGCGAGGAGAAGCGAGAGCGAGCGAACCGCAGCATCGCCCGCCGCCTGTCCGCACTGTCCTCGCTGACGGCGTTCGCCGCCGAGGAGTCGCAGACCTACATCCCCAACCCGGTCACCCGCCACAACCGGCCGAAGATCGACCGGCACGACGAGACCACCGCCACCCCGATGCTGGAGATCGAGGAGTACGCCAGCCTCTTCGACTGGGCGGAGTGCCTGCGCGACGTGGTCGTGACCTCCCTCGTCTACGTCTTCGCCGGCCGCGTCAGCGAGTGGTGCGAGGCCGACGTCACCGACTTCCGCGACGGCCGCAAGCCCGTGATCGACCTGACCCGTAAGGGCAACAAGGGCAGGCAGTGGGACATCCCGCACATGCTCGCCGAGCTCCTGGTCCTCCTCATTGACGGCCGGACCGAGGGGCCGCTGCTCCTGGACTCCGAAGGCCGCCGCCTGGACCGCCACGACATCGACCGCATCCTGACCCGGCTTGGGAAACGCGCGGGAGTCCTCACCGGCCGCGACCTGACCCCCCACGTACTGCGCGTCAGCCGTCTGACCCACATGCACGACGACGCCACGCCGCTGGAGGAGATCCAGGAGTTCGCCGGACACGACGATCCAGCGACGACGCTCTCGTACATCCGCCGCCGCGGCGACCAGGAACGTCGGGCCCGGCACGCGGCCGCCGGTGTCGACAAGATCAGCAAGCAGCTGGGGCGCTGGCTCACCCTGGCGGCCTGATGCTCCCGGGGATCGCCTTCGTGCGGCGGGTGTTCGTCCGGCAGCATCGCACGGGGCGCCGACACTCCAGCACCCGTGTCACCGAAAAGTTGACACTGCTAGCCGGTCGCTCTACGCCGTCCGCTTGATGCCCGCCAGGCGGGCCGTCATCTCCTCGCCGACGTCGGCCTCCTTCATCCAGGCCGTCAGGCGGTCGTGGTCTTCCGCCGGCAGCGAGCCCAGCTGAAGACCGGAGTAGAGCAGCCCGCTCATCAGGGTCGCCCGGACCGTCTCCGGTGAACACATCGTCGTCAGGAGCCCCTGAAACATCAGGGCTGTTGCTTCGTCACCGGCGCCGGAGGCATCGACATATGCACGGAACAGCATCGACGCGCGCAGCTGGTCGGCTAGGACTTCCCGGTCCTCGGGGCTCGTCGCCGCCTCGGCCAGCAGGTGGTCCTCGATCTTCTTGGCCTGCTCCAGGTCACCGGCCATGAGGGCATCGCGAAACGCCTTCACCTGCCGGGTCTCGAAGATGTCCGGCAACTGCATCGTCACGTGCGATCCCCTCATCGGTCGTCTCCGACGAGGGTAGGACGCAGCACCTCCGCCGGGCCGGGGGATTGACTGGAAGCGGCCTGATCTGGTGTACGGACGACCGTGCCGAGCGCAGCGGAGAATCAGCGGACAGACACCCGCGGGTGCGGCACAATGGGCAGCCGGAATGGGGATAATGAGTCCTCAACGCCGGAAGGGAGAGCATCGTGTCCACCAACCCCGCCGATGAAGAAGAACGCTTCCCCGCGGTTGAGGAGCTGCCGGCGCTGATCCAGAAAGTGCTGGACGACCCGGACATGACGGCGAGCGTGGCCGGTCACGTCCGCTGGGTGCGCGGCACGCTGGAGCGCGCGCTGAAGCGGGAGGACTTCCGGGTCCGGTACGGGAAGTCGATGCGCGACCTGCTCGGCCCCGGCGCCACGGCGCTGTGCGAGCTGACCGACGCGGGCGAGCTGCGGGCCAAGGTGCTGGACACCCCGCCCAAGGGAGTCACCGCCTCCCAGCGCCGCCGCTCCAGCGTCCTGCGGCGGATGGCCGTGGCGGCGGGCGTCCCCAGCGGCGCGATCTCCTATCCGAAGCCGACACCGAAGGCGACGATGCCGGCCTGGGCGCGCAGCGAGCTGCACAACCGCATCAGACATGAGGTCGACCGGAAGCCCTCCGCCCCGGGACGGGCCCGCCTCCTGGTCGTCGTCAGCCTGGTACTCGACACCGCCGCACGCACCGGTGAGCTCTGCTCGCTCGGCATCGTCGACCTCGCCCCGGATCTGTCCTGGGTGAAGATCACCCGCAATCCGCAGGCGATCGGCGGCGATATCCACATCACCCAGGTCTGGCCCGTCTCACCCATCACCCAGGCCGCCCTCGCGAACTGGCTCCCGGTACGGGGCCGTCTCGTCGAGGACCTGGAGGGCGGCGCGGGCGCCCTGCTCGTTGTACTCCACGGCAACCGCGTCTTTCACGGTCAGGGTGCCTACAAGCGGGGGATGCCACTGCGGGTCCGCGGCCTGATCGACAGCTACCAGGCGGGAGCCAAGGAACTGAAGGCCGACGTGACCAACAAGGGCGGCGCGGGCTGGGAGCTCCCCAAGAACCTGGAGCAACTGCGGCGCGGAGTCCAGGAGCGGCGCAGCGCGTACGACAGCGACCGCGAAGCCGGGGCCAAGACCCCGCCGTGGGGCCCGGCCGTCGTGCTGAACCCCCTGCTCCCCGAGGAGCAGGAGAAGAAGAAGACGGCGGCCGCGTTCGCGAAGGTGGCCCACGCCGTCGACGCCTTCCACGCCGCCCGAACGTCCGCCGGCGACGAGACTGATCCGCGGGTACTGCGGGCCCGGCGCGCACTGCGTGAGGCGACGCGGGCAGCGTGGGCACGGACCGACCACACCACCACCCTCAAGCTCCTCCACCAGGCCGGGCTTAGCAACGAGGACCTGGCGGCCGCGGGCTACAACACACTGCTCCTGGACGCGCTCGAACGGTCGTGAACTCGGACGGTCACAGGACAGGGCCGCCTCCGGTCAACGGAGGCGGCCCTGTCGTCGTCCGTCGGGAAGATCCGGCCGACGCCCCGCTCGACCTGGACGGCTGGACACTCCACCGGCTCCGCCACAGCGCCCTGACGCACGACGCCGAGGGTGGCACATCCACCCCGATGCTGCTGGCCCGCTCCCGGCACGCCTCCGTCCGCTCCCTGGAGCGGTACGCCCGCCCCGGCGTCGACGCGGTCGCCCGGCACGTCGCCGAACGCGACCCCGCCGCCCGGCGGAAGGGCTGACGCCTCCAAGATCAACTATTGGCGGCTTCTAGGCTCACCTCGGCGATACCCCAAGGAGGCCCGGCGCGTCTGGGCGGCCGAGGCCGGGCTGACGCAGGTGGCGTTCGGCGAGTGGAACCCGGTCCCGGCGAACGTGGTCCGGTGGCTGCTCGTCCTGAGCGCCCCGGTCGCCGGATGCCCGCGCGCCCGGATCGGCGCCCTGATCCGGGCGCTGGAACTCGTCCCGGCCCCGCCTGACCGCAGCCCGACGGGCCGCGGCCGCGCGGCCCGGCTCAGCGGCGACCCGCCAGGATCAGGGCGCGGGCGTGGCTCTCCACGTACTCCTGCATCCGAGCCCCGTCGAAGCGGAAGGCGTGGGCCAGTGTCACCGAAGCGAACCAGCCGCCGCACAGCAGCAGTTCGACATGGTCCCGCATCGCTGCGCCCGGCCGTTCCCACGCGACCACGAGCTCGGTGGCCCGCTGGTCCCTGGCCTCCAGCGCCGCCGGGGCGGCTTCACCGCTGTGGTGCAGCTCCTCGGCGAACACCGCGGCGACGTCGACGACGACCGAGTCCGCCGGATGCTCGACCGTCAGACTGACCGGCTGCTCGCGCACCGTACGGGCCTGGACGTCGAGCCACTCGCTCACCGCCACCGGATCGCCGTCCTGCGTGATGGACAGGCCGACGACCGCCGTACGGCCCAGCGCGCACACGATGGGCACGATCTCGGCCCGCAGGTCCGCGCCGCGCGCCCAATCCGACATGTAGCGCAGGCCCTCGCGGACGCCGCCCCGGGCCTGGTCCACGGTCTGCTCCAGGCCCTTCCTCTCCAGCGCTCCGCCCATCAGCGACCGCACCATCGTCAGGGCGGCCACCTGCGGGCCCACGGCCGCGCGAACCGCGCTCCGGCTCATCGCTCGCCCCCGTCCTCGATGACGGCCGGGGTGCCGATCGGCAGGCCCGAACGCTCCGGGTGCCGTTCGGCGGCCAGGTGCACCCCGTGGTCGTACGCGTTCACGCCGGCGGCGTGCATCCAGTGCATGGCCCGCCGCAGCCAGTCCGCCGCGGTGTAGTCCGGCATCCGGGTCTTCGAGCGGTGCCGTTGCCAGTGCCGTTCACTGCCCAGCTCGCGGCGTACCTCCGGGAGCGTCTTGCCGTCGAGGGCACCGAGGGCCCTCGCCTGCGCCAGGGCGTCGAAGGCGCGAGTGCCGCCCGCCGCCGCCGGCAACGCCGCCCGCGCCCCGGTCATCGCCTGACGCACGCGCGACAGGGCGTACGCGAGCTTGGGCACCCGCTCCGGCTCGATGCCGAGCTGCGCGCGCACGGCGGCCGCCGACTCGGTGAAGGCGTCTTCGTCGACGTCGACCAGCAGCCCCTCGTCCATGCGGCGCCTGATCTCGCCCAGGACGTAGGTGCAGGCGCTGGTGAAGGTATCGGCGAGCTCGTCCAGGCCGTCGACGGCGGCCGCGAGATCGGCCGGAGTGTCGCCGGGCGTCTCCCAGTGCTGGCAGACGTAGCCGTACAGCGCCCGCTCTGCCGTCCACACGGCGGCCGCCGGGGTGTCCGCGACCGCGGGGAGCGCCCGCTGCACCGACATGCCCGAGGCCCGCGCGCTGTAGCGCTTCTCCGGCACCGGCCCGAGCAGCTGCGCCGCGATCGGGTCCGCCGCGCTCTTCGCCTCCCGCTCCTCGCCGGGCGGCGGCATCGTGCCGCCCGGCAGAGCGCACCACCCGCCCGGCGGGTAGAGCGCCGCTTCGGCCCGGCGCTGCTCCTCGGACGCAGCGATGATCTCCGGCAGGACCGGGACCGCGCCGGAGGCGTGGGCGGTGTGGCTGCTCCACTCCCGCAACTCGTACAGCAGCCGCGACGCCGTGCTGAGCGTCTGGTCCACCGGGTTGTCCGGGGTCTGGCCGGGCTTCGGCCACTCGGGGACCAGGCCGTCCCCGTACGTCTGCACCAGGTTCCGGAACTGGGACAGGTGCAGGTGCGCCGCGTTGATCTGGCGCGCCATCATCACCGCGACCGTGGAAGACACCTCGGCGGGCCGGTGCTTCGAGGCCATGGGCACGTCGAGCTGGTCGTCCTCGGCGCCGGTGCCGCGCGGGGCCGAGCCGGGGCGGGTGTCGACCTCCAGGTAGCTGCGGCTGCCGCTGTAGGGGTCGGGGTCCGTCACGGTGAAGTGCTCCGCGAGGGCGTCGAGCAGGGCCTGCGTCGCTGCGTCGTCGCCGGTGATCCGTACGCGCGCGACCCCGGGCAGGGTCTTGCGGCCGCTCATGACAGCGTCCCGCGGACCGCGACCAGACCGCCCAGCACGTGGCCGGCCTCGGCGGCCCGGCTCACCGCTGCCAGCCAGTCGTCGCCCTGCCGGTCGCCCACGGTGCCCGCGGGCACGACCAGGAACAGCGCCTTTCGCTGGCGGGCCGCCTGCCGCCAGTTGCCCGGGGTCGCGTATCCGCCTTCCTGCCGGTACCAGGCTCCGCCGCCCGCGCGCATCACCGAGACCATCCGGCCGCGCTCGCACCGCAGGTGCCATCCGTCCAGCACCGGGAAGGGCTGGCCCCCGCCCAGGTCGACGGGCTTGAACCCCTCGGACAGGCGGGCCGCCAGGTACCCCTCGATCCCGTACTCGTCGGGCTCGCCCGGCTCGACGAGGACCAGGGGCACCATCCCGCCGCCCGGCTGCCGGGCGACGCTGAAGTGGGTGTAGTCGGCGTTCCGCGGGCCCGGCACGGTCGACTTCTCGGGCTGGCGGTCCTCGGGGGCCACGTACAGGCCGCGGCGCTGGCGCTCCGCCATCAGCTCCGGCCACGGCCAGATGCGGGTACGGCCGCAGCCGGGATGCGTCCACACCGGTTGCACTGTGTCGAGCTGGCGGCCGTCGATGGCCAGGGTCCGGGTGCTCACTCCGACGTGGACCTCCGGCTCCGCCGTCACGTCGATCGGCTCGTCACACAGGAAGCACACCACCGGGTCGCCCGAGACGGCGGACTTCTCCGCGTGCTCGACCAGGCCCCGCATCTCCTCCACGCTCAGCAGCTGGTCGATGCCCGCGCTCATCAGGTAGGCGGTCCCGCTCGCTGCGGAGTAGCGGTGTGCGTCCCTCTCCTCCGCGCCCGCCTCCTGGTCCGGGGTGCCGGTCTCTGCGGCCGGGGCGGTCTCGGCGATGGCCACCCACACGTCGAGGGTGTCCTCCAGGAGCGCCTCCAGGTCCTCCTGGTTCAACTCCTCGACCGCGGCGAGGACCGCCGGGCCGTAGCCGGGGCGTCCGGTGTCGTGGGCCACGGCGTGGAACCGCCGAGTGGCCGGGGAGCACGTGGCGCCGGGGGAGGGGAGCAGCGAGTAGGCGGTGCCGGCGAGGCTGGCGACGACGAGCCGGTCACCGGCGAGGATTTTGTCCGCGAGGCTGGCCTGGCACGGTCGGCACTTCTCCACGCAGGCCCCGATCAGCGCGGTAGCCGTCTGCATGTCGGCCTGCCGGTCGGTGCCGAAGCCGGACCCGTCGACCGGGCCGATCTCGGGGCCCTGGTGGTGGTGCGCGGTGCCCGACTGGGCGGAGGTGTACGAGGCGCCGCTGGCGGCCTTCTTGGCTTTGATCCGCTCCCGCTCCGCGTGGCTCTTGCGGCGGCGGTTCTTCTTCTCGCTCTTCGACACAGCTGACTCTTTTCGGCGCGGCACGGTCCCATGACCCGGCGCGCACGAGATCAGCGCACGACGGAGGAGGTCGTCGAAGACGACGGTGAGGAACTCGTGCGCTGGCGCGCTGTCACGTGACAGCTGACCGAGCCCGGAGGGCCCTGGCACCTTTGCCCGTCATGCCGTCTGGTCATGGGCCGGACGGCGGGCTTGGGCCTACGCGATGCCCGCCCCCAGGGTACCGGTGCCGCCGACCAAATCCAGGGGAAAACGGCCATGTTGGGCACGTTCCCCCCCCGGGCCGTGTCCTGGTGGAGCGGCCGCCGTTGTACGCGACGGCGCGACCGACCGGCGCGCCGTCGCACGCGGCGCCGCGACCTGTCGCCGCGCCACCGAATGAGAGGGAGCCCGATGAGCGAGCCTCCCGCAGCTGACCGCGACCGCCTGCCCCAGGCGGTGACCCAGCTCGTGACCGTCTTCGAGCAGCTCGGAGCCGAGCACAAGGCCCTGGTCGCCGAGGTCGAGGGGACCACCGCGAAGGAGCGCCGCGGCACCGTGAACCGCATGGTCGAGTGCGTCGCTCAGGCCGGCCACACCGTGAGCCACACCGTGAACATGCTGGCCACCGTCCACGGGCTGAAGGTCCTGGGCATCGACCGGCAGTTCTCCAAGGACGCCGACGGCCGCGACTACAGCCCGCTGAACAGCCTGGGGCACCCGGGCGAGACGCTCTACGAGGCTGCGGGCCACCTCCAGGCAGTCGCCCACACCTTGGGCAAGGCGTACGCACCGACCCGGAAGCACCCCGCTCTGGCCAGGGCTCGATGCCCTCAGCAGCTGGGGACGGCCCTGATCAGCCTGCGGGAGGCCCTGGAGGCGGTGTGCGCCGACCTTGCCCACGACCAGGACGTGGAGGCGGTCACCGAGTACACCCCCACCCTGACGTTCCTGAGCGAACTGAAGGAACGGGTCTGCCGCACCGTGCCCGCCCAGGGCGCCGGACCGAGCGCCGAGGAGGTCGCCGCGGCGATCCGGGCCAACCCAGACATCGCCCGTGCGGCAGCCGCCGCGCTGGCGACGACCGCCTGAACAGGGAGCAGCCCCGGGAGCCGGAGCCGCCGGGGGGGTGGCCGGACGTCCGGCGGCCGGGACGCTCACGCAAGCCGAGGCGGTGAGCAGCACGAGGGGGACGAGCAGGGCAGCGAGGCGAGGCATGTGATCACCGTGGGGCAGGCGGCGGCCGCCACGTCGTCCGACGCGGGCAGCGCCACCAGGATGGGTGACCGCCGCGGCGTCAGCCGCCTTGTCACCGGAAAGTTGACACGGGTCGCAGCCCGCCGGAATCAGCCGACGGCCAAGATCGCAAAAACGTGCATTTAAGGAGCATTGCCGCAGTTCAACGGCCTGTCTCGGCGAACCGGATTCCGGTGACTCACCGTGGCCGCAGACCGGGAACGCCAGGGTCAGCCTGGTTACGGAGAGTGCTAACGCACGGTTTGGCAATCTTGGTCGCCGGAGGTTCCCGGGACCGGCGGCCGGCGCCGGGAGGCCCCATCCACCCCGCGAGGCCACACAAGCCCCTCAGAGCGCCCAGCAGACCGTGCGGCACGGAATCGGGCCCGGGGGCTCTATGCGTGCGGGAGAGGGCGAATCAGGCCCATTCCTGGGGGGGTTGAGGCCCAATGATGCGTCACTACCTGCACCGGTACGGCGCCTTGCTTCTTCTGTCGCCGCGCGAAGCGCGTCCTTTCATCTGTTCATCCCCCCACGGTCCGCAGACTGCAACGGCGGGTCAGGGGAGCACGGACGAGAAGCAGCGCGGAGGGGTGGGGCGGGGCCTGCTCAGCCCGGGACGGGCCGAGGGGTGGGGCTCGACCCCGGCCACGGCCCCGCCCCACCCCTCCGCCCCTCTTTCGCGCGCCCTTGGGCGCGCACTCTCAAGACAGGGGGATAATTAGTCCTCGCGCTCTTCAGGATCACCTTTGGCTCCGCTGCGCTTGACCCTGCCGTGCCGTGGCCATGGGCCGGGCCCGGTGCCCATCGGTTCCCTGCGCTCCGCTGACGGCCGGAGACGGCGCTACTGCGTCACGGGGGCTCGTTGCGGCACGTCGGTCCGGGTGTCCCGAGGGGGAGTGGGCCTACAAGGCCCACGGACCCGAGGGAGGAAGGCGTCGTGCGGGGGACTCATTATCCCCTGACCGGCTATACGGGGCTCGCGGGGCGGTGGGTTCCGAGTGACTGGGTGCGGCGCGGTCGTCCCGGGGCGGTTGGCTTGAGCCAACACCTCCGGGCGGACGGCCCCCGGCCCGTTGGCCGCAACCAACGGGCCGGGGGGAAGGCCTGGTCAGAACAGGGCGACAAGCAGCGAGACGGCGAGGACACCGGCGGCCGCCACCGTCAGGTCGACCGCGAGGCGCACCAGGCGGTGCTTGCCGAGAGCGATTCGGGACAGAGCGACCGCCTGGGCCGCCCGCCGGTCCTGGGTCAGCTCCTCCGCCAGCTCCTCCGGTGTCAGCGTCGCCCAGTGCAGGAACGAACCGCGGATCGTCTCCGGACGACCGAGGCGGGAACGGATCACCAGCAGGACGGCAACCATCGCGGCCACGTTCAGCAGCACGCCCAGGCCGACCAGTACCGCCACAGGGCCTGACAGGTCCGCGTTCGGGACGACGCCCACGAGGATCGCCGCGACGAGACTCGACGCGGTGAGCATGGCGCCAGCCTTCCCGTCGAGCCTCGCGATCTCGGCGGCCGCCGAGGCCAGCGCCTTCTCCAGCGGATCATCCGTACGGGCCGGTCGAGTCGCATCCGTCTGCATTGCATCCTCCTGCGGTGGGTTCCGAGTGAATGCCGGTCGGGGTGCCACCCCCTTCCAACACGCAAAACATTACCACCTTACGGACGTACGGGCAAAGGGCGGCGGTGGAACGCGAAGGGCCCCCTTCTCGCGGTGACGAGGAGGGGGCCCTTCGGGCGACTGGATGTCAGGGCATCGGCGAAGGAACGGGGAGGTGGCGGACGGTCGCGAGGGGGCGGTCAGCCTGGTCGCCGGACGTGTCGGCCGACTTGGAGATCCCGAGCCCCATGTAGACGGCTGGTCCTGCCCGGTAGACCCTCACGCCGGCAAGCAGTCCAGCCTCCTCCAGCCAGCCGTCCTCCAGGAGCACACCCACGGCCCGGTAGGTCGCCGAGCTGCTCATCCCCATCCGCTTGCCGATCTCGGGGGCCGACTGGCCGACACGCTCACCGAGGGGGACCTTGGACGCGACGTACATCAGGAGTTTGGACGCGGGGGCGGAGATGCTGCCCGAGACGCATAGCAGCTCGTGCAGCTGCTCGCGGGTCAGCCATCGTCCGGCGTCGAGGTGCTCGGCGGGGGAGCTCATCACTGGACCTCCTTGGACGGCCGCACCTTGGCAGGCCGGGGCCGGCGGGGGCGTGATGCAGCAGGCTGCGCCTCGCCTGTCGGGATTACAGGATGCCTCATGTCCGCGACGGCCTTCACCTGGTCCTCGGCGCTACCGTCGTAGCCGAAGCGAGCGTTGAGCCGGTAAAAGACAACCTTGGCAATTCCTCCGGCGGCCAGAAGGAAGCCACGCTCATGGAGCTTCCTGACTGACTTCGAGACGGCCCGGGGGTTCATCCCGAGCACCTCCCCGATCTCGTCAAAGGTCATCTCGATCCGGAGGTCCACTCCGGGCTTGTCCTGCTTCGTGTTGAAGAGGTAGAAGCCGAGGACGTCCCGGTCCTTCTGATCGAACCCTGAGTCGGCCCGCCAGACAGCGGCGCCCATCTCCTTGGAGACGTTCATGTGGCGGCCGCGCCAGCTGTATGAAACCGGGGGCTTCTTGGGCGGCGGGGGCTCCTCGAAGCCGGGGAGCATCTGGATCTGGACCAGCTCGCCGGTCTGGCTGTTCACTCCGCTGCGCCTGGCCATGGCCCCCTGCCTAGGATTTTCCCGGGATCGGGAATCGATGGGCGGCAGCATACACACCCTTCCCGATTCCGGGACGCAGCCCCCCTTGACCTGGCGAGTTGAGAGCGCGCCCGGCATTTTCCCGAAAATGGGAAGGGTGCTGCTCGTTCTTACACACGTCTGTCGTGAAACGTACATACAGAAACGCTCTGACCTGCGGAAACGATCTTTGCCTCTAACTACGTAGTACATGCGGGTGGTCACCAGGGCGGGATGTACCGATGGGTTGTACGTGCCGGTGAGCAACCACCAGGTCCCGCACCCCCCGGAGGTCGTCATGGACCTGCTGCTGAACGTAGATCTCCTTCGCGCCCGCGCTGGTAGTCCGGGCCTCGGCGGACGCCCCTCCTTGCGAGCTGCTTTTCTCCTCCCCGACCCCGGGCCGACCGGCGCCTTCTCCACCGGGCTCCAGCTCCTCCTGGCCCTCCCTCGACCTCAGCCCTTCGCGGTCACCACGACGGTGCCGACGGACAACGACGGTGCGGAGGAATCGCCTCAGCCCACCACGGAGCCCAGCCGCTGACTCCTGGGGCAACTGCCCAGGGAGGGCCCCAGGGCCCGAGTGGTCAAGCGCGCAGGCCGTGGAGCGCAGCGGAGCGGCCGAGCACTTGAGGGCAGGCGGCAGTGGCTGGTCCAGCGCAGCCGAAAGGCGCTGGTGGGGGGTCTGGGGGGAGGCGCCCCCCAGGGCAGGGGCGGTCCAGCGCGCCCCTGGCGCTGGCGGGGGGTCTGGGGGCGCGGAGCCCCCAGTGCCAGAGCCCGACACCTGATTCCAGGCGGAGGATCGACCGGCCTGTTCTGGTGACGGGCTGTGTACGACCTGCGGATCCAGGCGGAAAGAGCGCTGGCTACGGCAGGCGGGCTGTTCGATCGGATGTCGGCCGACGGGTCGCCTCCGATGCTGCGTTGACGAGGGGACTTCTTGCGGCGCTCGCGCCGTCGATCGCGGCAGAGCCGCCTTCGCGCGCCCGCACGCGCTACTACCCGCAGATAAGCCTCCGGCGTCAGATGCGCTGACGCGCTGGAGGCGCTCATGAACTCAGACTTGTGGGTTGTAGCTGTTGGTTAAAGGGGTGTCGTACACGTCACCGGGGGGGGTGTCGTACACGTCACCCGGGGGGGTGTCGTACACGTCACCCCCTGCTGACCTGCGGAAACGGTCGAGTTAAGGGAAGGGGAGTTTCGGGCCGATGGGGTGTCGTAGACGTCACCCCATGCTTGACCTGCGGAAACGATCGAATAGAGGCCTGATGGGCTAGGAGCGCCGATTCAGGCCTCAGACCGGGATTGCGAGCCGTCTGGTCGAGACCCGCTCGGCGAGGAGTTCGTCCCCGGATCTGTAGGCAGGCTGGCCCCATGCCCTGCGACTGCACTGCCGGCCTCACCGTCCAGCTCCACGACGGCGGCGCTCGGTACCCCGTGATCCCGGCCCCCCGGCACAGCGAGCTCTCCTACTGGTTCGACGCCCGGTGCACCGCCTGCAACGCCAGGTACGCGGAGCCGTTCGTCCGCGTCGGCGAGGACGGCCAGGCCCTGGGCGCTGCCACCGAGGGCCTGCCGCTCGTGGACACGATGTGGCTCAGCAAGCAGTGCGGGCCCTTCACCTGCGGCTGCGACCAGGAGGCGCTGGCCGCGGATCAGACCCGCTCGACCGACACGTGAACATGGCTCTCAGCCGTACCCGCTGGTGCGGATACGGCTGAGAGCCCCAGCTCAGGCTTGGGCGTACTGCGCGAGCTCCGGGTGCTCGCGCAGGAGCTCCTCCCGGATCCGGAGGCTTTCGGCGGCCTCCGCCTCCCTCAGACGCTCGCGCTCGGCGTTGGCCCGGATCTCTTCCTCCCGCTCCTGGTGCTCGGCGTGCGCGTCCTCCAGGACCTGCGACCAGGAAGCGGCGTCAGCGGCCCGCTGACGCTCGGCTTCGTCGGCTGCGAGCTCCTCCGACAGCCGCGCGGCCGCCGCCTGGACCTCCTGGCGGCACTCGCCGCACAGACCGTCCGCTGGAGCCTCGCCCCGGCCGGGCTTCCGGCAGTCCGGGTTCTCACACGTCCAGCCGCGCGGCCGACGGTCCTCACGAGGGCCGGGTACCTGCCGGTTGCGGCGGTCGGCCCGGTGGTCCAGACGCCGCTGCTCGCACTTCACGCACGCCGACTCCAGCGGGAGCAGCACACCGTCCTCACACATCGGGTCCGGGCACTCCGCCGGCGGGCGCACCAGGGCGACCGCCACGCCGACCGGTGAGCCGATGCCCTTGCCGTCGTGCGCCAGCAGGGCGTCCGCGTAGCCGTGCGTCGACCACCGCCGTTGCACCCGCGCCACCAGCTGGTCCGCCGTACGCCCGTGCGCCAGTGCGTCCAAGACCGTGTCGCGAATGACATCGGGCCGGTACTTCGGCAGGAGGCCCGCCAGTTCGGGGGGCCAGGCAGCCTCGACAGCCGCCATCGCGGCCGCCTGCTCCCGGTTCATCCGGACCCGCTCCTTCGGCTTCTTCGGGGACGGTCCCTTCGCGGCCGGAGCAGCTGCACCGCCCTGGTCGGCCCCGTGCGCGCGGGCCGGAGCGGGAGCGTCGGCCGCCTGGGCATGCTGGGGATCAGGGTCGGGTGCCGATGCAGGAGGTGCGAACGGGGCTGTCTTGCCCGCCAGGGCCTCGGCGGCCGCCGTCCCTTCCCGGAAGGAGCCCTCACGCGGCGGCTCGGCCCACTGCTCGGCGCGCTTCTGCTTCGGCGTGGTGATCGTCGGGAACGGCACGCCGGTTCCGGCGTAGCGGTCCCACGGGCCATGGAGGAAGTACCGGCTGGACGTTGTCGACTTGTCCGGCCGGGTTCGCTCCTTGTCCGAGATCAGCTTCATCTCGCGGAGCCTCTTCAACGCCCGCTGGATCACCCGCTCGGACTTCTCGGCCTCGGCCGCCAGCAGCGCCACGGAGGGAAAGCACGAGAAGCGCTCGTCAGCCCGGTCGGCGAGGCGGCTGAGTACGTACTTCGCCGTGATGTCGCCCACGGCCAGGGTCGCGACGTAGGTCTGTGCCTCGTTGCTCATCGAGGCACCACCGCCGAGACGATGGCATCGCTGACGCCTACCGAGATCAGGGACGTGCGTTCGACCGAGGGGACAGAAGGAGCAGAACGGTCATTTCGGAAAACCTGAGCTTCCGGGCTGGCCGGAGAGGGGGAATCTGTTGACCTCAGTCGGCCAAAGTGGTCAAAACGTGTCGTAGTGGTCTTAGTCGGAGATGAGTCGGGCTGGTCCACCGCGACGGTCTTGCGTACGCTCATAAAGAGCGGCCTCCAGGCATTTGGAGAGCTTCGACTGAGCGGGGGTGAGAGCCCGCCAGTCCGTACAGGGCCCCGTCCTCGGACGGGGCTTCTTGCGTTCCGCAGCCAGTGAGAGTGGATAGCTACGGCGCGCACTCGAACATCCTCTTCCTTGCCTCTTAGTCCTCCAACGTGTTTTGACGGGGCTTCGTTGCTGGACCGAGTCGAAGGTTCATCCTTCGGGCAGGTTCAGCGCACCGTTCGTGATCAAGGAAAAGTCGGGCTTGTATCAGCCGCCGAGCTGGCGGTCACCGACGCTCACCGTAGTGGGGGGTGAAGTCACGTGTCCTCGGGCGTAGCCCCGGAGCCGTTCGGTTCGGTCAGAGCGGGGCCCACACCGCGGACGCGTCCCGCCTTCCGCTGGAAGAGGGCGCCGGACTGGCGGCCGTCCGCCGGGACCGTGCGGATCAGCTCGAAGTCGCGTGCGCGGTAGTAGTCGAGGAGCCCTTGGTTTGTTCGCCAGGCGTCGAGGCGCAGCCACTTCTTCCCGCCGGCCTCGGCCCGGGTGCTCGCCCAGTCGAGCAGGGCGCTTCCCAGTTCCTCGCCGCTGGCGTCCCGCCGGACGACCATCCGGTGCACGTACAGTGCATCCTCGGCGACCTCGTCCGCGCTCCAGAAATCTGGATCGGCGTGGGTGTCGAGAGTGATCGTGGCGACCGCTATGCCCTGGTCGTGGACCAGGAAGCACTCCCCGGCGGCGATGTTCTCGCGGATTCGGTCGGTGCGCGGCTCGTACTGCCACTGATCGATGCCCCGCTCTCGCAGCCAGTCCCCGGCCTGCTTCCACAGGGCCGTGACGGTCTCCAGGTCCTCCGGAGCGGCCGGGGCGATGGTCAGTTCGTTGCCCAGGCGCGGCCGTTCGTCCTCCAGCACCATCTTGATGCGGTCCCCGGGCAGGCAGTTGATGACGCATCTGACCGGCTGCCCGGCGGCGGTGTAGCCGGTGACGACTTCTTCGGTGATCGACGTGCCGGGCGGGATGCCCAGGCGGGCGGCCTGGGCCGGGTCCGGCATCCCCCACTCGTACTCGCGCACGGTGCGCACCTGCTCGTAGCCGAGCTCGGCCAGGACGACGTTCGCCCCCCGCGCGATGTCGGCGGGGTTCATGATCTCGTCGTTGTCCTTGACGAGCGCGCGGGGAAAGTAGGAGTCGTTCGAGAGGTAGGGCTCGCGGTCCAGGTACCGGATGCGGCGGCGGACGGTGGTCAGTTCGCCCTCCTCCAGGCGGAGCCGGTCACGCACGATGGGGGGCGCCGGCACCACCGAGACTTCGATCGTCTGGGACGCCTCGCGCCCCAGCTCCATCATCTCGGTGAGGAAGCTGTCCATCTCGGGACTGAGGGGGCGCTTCCTGAACTCCTGCTGCGGCCTGTAGATCATCGGACGCCTGACCCGCACGAAGTGCCCCCGCGGGCGGTCCGCGTAGATGAGGCCCTCCTGGATCAGCAGGTCCAGGCCCTTGCGGACGGTGACCCGCGTGGTCGCGTACCTGTCCGCGAGCGAGGTCTCTGTGGGAAGGGGGCCGGAGGCGAACTCACCCGCGCTGATGCGTTGGCGCAGGTCATTCGCGATCCGCACATAAAGCGCAGGCGGCTTCTGACTAGGTGACATGGCCTTAGTTCTACCTGCGGCTTCCCTCATTGTCTACTCAATGTGCGGCGCGTCTACTTTGCTCTTGACTCCTGGCGATCAAAGGGGCAGGATTCATCTCGGCAAACGCATTGTCTATACAATGTGTGTGGCCAACAAAGGGTATGCAATGAGCCCTTGAGCTGGACAAACGGAAGGCCCGCTGTGCCGGGGCGGACCTTCCGCAGCAGGACTCCGCGGGGATGGCTCCCCGCCCGGCACGACCTCTCGAAACCCGACAACGAAGGGCACGAACCGTGACCACCACCGAAACCGCCGCCAGGCCCCCGTTCGGGGCCGCGCTGCACGCGCTGTCCACCCTGACCGGACAGCCGGAACGCTTCTTCCTCGGCCGCCCGGCCGACTCCGCCCGCACCCGGGGCGCCCGCGTCGAGTTCGTCGCCATGCTGCTGCTGGACCTGGACGACCACGACGCCCTCACCGCCCGCCGCCGCACCACCGCCCCCCGCCCGGCGCTGCTCGCCGTCGTCGACGAGCTGGAGCACGCCGAGAACGCCGCCGCCGGCCTCGGCCTGGACGACGAGATCGCCGGGGGGTGGGCTGCGTGAAGTTCGACGCCCGCACCATCGAGGCGATCAACGCCTTCATCCGCCTGTTCCTCGTCCGCGTGGACGAGCTCCACACCGGCCTGTTCTTCCTGGTCATCCCGCTGTTCGTCATCGTCGTCGGCGCGGCCGCGCTCGCCGTCGTCGTCATCGCGGCCGCCGTCTTCCTGGTCGCCGGTGCGCTCGGCGTGATCCTCATGGCCCGCCGCGGGATCAACGCCGCCGCCGCCCACAGCGCGGCCGCTCGGGCGGTGACGACATGAGGAACCGCTGCACCCTCCCGCTGACCCGCGCGGCCCTGGACGCCCACAGCCTGGCCGACCGCGACGAGGCGCACGAGCAGGGCCGCTGCACCCAGGTCTACGCCACCCAGAACCTGCCGAAGCCCCCCGTACGAGCCGCCGCCCCCCGCGCTCAGGAGATCACCGCCCAATGACCATCACCGAACCCCGCACCGAGACCGACACCCCTCTGATGACCCGCACCGACCGCCGCACGGTCGGGAAGGCCGCCGCCAAGGAGGCCGGGGCCCGCGCCAAGCAGGCCGAGGTCGAGGCCGACAAGACCGAGAAGCTCGCCGGGCTCGACGTAGAGGACAAGAGCCTGGACATCGAGGAGAAGCGGCAGAAGGTCGAGCGCCGCCGCCGCCAGCACGCCCGCGAGGAGAAGGCACGGGTCCGCAAGGAGGCCGTGCAGAAGTGGAAGGGCCGCAGCAAGGCCCTGGTGCACGCCCTTCCCGTGATCGTCGCGGTGTCGGCCGTCGCCGCGCTGATCGTGGCGTCCGTCTGGATCGCATGGCCGGCGCAGGCCGAGGCGATGCGCGAGGACCTGGGCGCCCGGTCCTGGGTCGTCCCCGGCGTGGTCGAGGGACTGACCTGGACCTCCGCGTCCCTGACCATCCTGGCCGTCCGCCGCAAGGCGCCGGCGGGCCGCTACCGGGCGATGACCGTCATCAGCGCGCTGATCGCGGCCAGCCTCAACCTCTTCCACTCGCCCAGCGCTTCGGCCGGACAGGTCAACGCGCTCGCCTCGCTCGCCGGTGTGCTCGCCTTCGAGCTGGTGGTCGGTCTGCTCCAGCACACCCAGAGCGGCCGGACGGCCGCCGAGGTGCGCGAGCAGCTCGCCCGGTGGAGCGCGCACCCGCTGGTGTCGCTGACCGCCTGGCGTATCCGGGCCCCGTACCGCAAGACGATCACGGTCCAGAAGGCATGGGATCAGGCGTGGGAGTCGCACCACGGCGGCCAGCCGGGCACGACGGCCGCACGGGTACGCCGCCAACGCCGGGCCGAGGCCCGCATGGAGCGGGCGCGTTCCAAGGCGGGCCGCCGCCGGGTGCGCGAGCTGAAGCGTTCCCTTGAGGCGACCGCCACGGAGGCCGCCATCGCGGAGAGTTCCGCCGAGGCAGCCCAGGCCCGCGCGGACGAGATGCGGGCCCGTGCGGAGGAGTTCCGGGACCGGGCCCAGAAGGAGGAGTTCAAGGCCCAGGCGCGGCTCAGTTCCCAGAAGTACCGGGGGCTGCCGTGGATCGGGGGCCAGTGGGTTCCCGTGCTCTCCCCGCAGACCCGTTCCGAGGGGGGCGAAGAGCGTTCCGAGGACCCGAAAATCCAGTTCCCGTCTGAGGAGTCGGCCCCTCGGACCCCCGAGCGGAACGGTGCGGAACAGGGTGAGCGGAACACCCCCGCACCGACCCGGAACGCGGCGAAGTCGGCCGGCGGGAACGACTCGAAGCCCGGAACGGAACGCGACCTGAGCGAGCACCTGGGCAAGGCGTTCCCGGTCGCCCGGGAACTGGCGTACGAGGCTGCGGCCGACCGGCGCAAGCGGACCGGGAACGGCTTCTTCTCCCCCTACACCCTCGCCAGCCGGATCGGTGTCCGCCGCCAGGACGGGCCCGCGCTGCTGGCCCTGCTGGAGACGCAGCCCGGGTTCGCCGAGGCGATGGCCGAGGAGATCGAGAAGGCCCGTGCGGCCCAGCAGGACACCGACCGGAACGAGAAGGAACTGGAGCCCACCGCATGAGCGGAACGACCCCGCGCAACCTGCCGCCCCTGCTGATCCTCGCCGCCCCCGCCGGGATCACGACGCTGTGGGTCCTGCCCGTGAACTACGGGCGGACCTGGCAGGAGTCCGGCATCGCGGCCGTCGTCGTCTTCGTCGTGGTCCTGCTGCTGTCCAAGCTGCCGGGCTGGTTCGCGAGCGGCGCCAAGAAGGCGGCGAGCAAGGCGAAGAAGAAGGTCAGCAAGAAGAAGGACGACGAGAAGTAGCCCCGCCCCATCACCCCCGAGCACGCCGCGGGGCCCGGCCGGAGAAGTTGACGCGACCCGGCCGGGCCCCCGTCCCCCACAGAGAGGAACACCGCCCATCATGACCCAGACCACCGACCACTCCGCACCGAGCGGACAGGTCCTTGACCTCACCAAGCGGCTGCCGCCCGAGGCCCGCGACCACCTGGAGCAGGCCGCCCGCAACGAGGCCCGCACGAGCGCCGCCGGCTTGGCCGACGCCAGCACCGGCACCGTCAAGCTCTCCTCCGAGGTCGACGGCGAGCCCTTCGTCATCGAGCAGCTGGACGACGAGCGCCGCCGGGGCTTGAAGACGCTGATCCCCGCCTCGCTCACCAACCCCGACGTGTGGCGCCACCGGGGCGAGGTCCTCGCGCACGCCACCGGATACCACGCCGCGCACAGCCCGGTGTACGTGTGGCGGATCGTCAAGCTCTCGTCCATCGGCCTGTACGCCGAGCTGGGGGCGGCGTGGGGCTACCTGCTGGCCACCGAGTACGGCGCCGACATCGACGAGGCCAAGCGCGAGGCGAAGAGGAAGGGCTTCGCCGACAACGGCGACGTCGCCCAGCTCCGCGCCGAGCGCAAGCAGGTCGGCAAGGCCCGCCGCCGCGAGAACCTGACCATCCTGTCCGCCACCGGCTTCACCTCCTACACCGCCGCCGTCGTCGGCATCGCCCAGGTGTGGGGCCTGGCCATGGCCTTCCCCGCCCTGATCCCGGTCATCGGCGTCATGTACGCGTGCGGCGCACGCGAACTCCGCCGCCGTGGCGACGACTACGTGGTCTTCGAGCCGGCCGCGCTCGACGAGGACGCCCCGTTGACCGATGCGCAGATCAACCGGGCGCTGCGGATCGCGGTCCCGGCGTTCAAGGAGGACGACGAGGTCCAGCTGGTCGGCCTCATCCAGAAGGCAGACATCAACGCCGCGCAGTGCGTGTTCAAGCTGCCCGCGCACGTGACCGTCTCCAAGCTCATCGAGAAGCGCGAGGAGATCGCCGGAGCGCTCCAGGTCGATGAGAACTGGCTCGACATCAAGCAGGACGGACACCCGACCCGGTGCTCCTTCTGGATCGCGACCTCCGACCCGTTCGACAAGGTGCGCCGGTCCCCGCTGCTGGGCCAGACCACCCCGCTGGACCTGTGGAACGACGGCGCGCCGATCGCCTACAACAAGCGCGGGGAGACCCGGCGCCTGACGATCCGCGACATCATGCTGCTGATCGGCGGGGCGACCCGGACCGGTAAGGGCATGGCGCTGCGGAACCTGATCTGCGCGCTGGCCCTGGACCCCCGGATCAACGTGCGCATCGTCGACGGGAAGCCCACCGGCGAGCACCTCGTCTACGCGCCGATCGCCGCGACGATGTTCGGCCGCGAGCGCAACCGGCTCGATTTCCTCCTGGACGCCTACGAGGCGGAAATCGAAAGGCGCGAGGACCTGCTGGCCTCGCTCGGCGAGTCGAAGATGACGGCGAAGCTGCTCAAGCAGCTGAGCATCGAAATCCTCATCATCGACGAATTGGCGACGTACACCCGCAAGAACGTGCCGGGCGCGGCCGCGCGGCTTTCCCGGCTGGAATTCCTTTCCAGCGTCGGCGCGGGCCTGGGCGTCCTCCTGGTGGTGGCCACCCAGCACCCGGAGGTCGACGTCATCCCCGCCGGCCTGCGCGGCAACATGACCGGCCGGTGGGCCCAGCGGACCGCCGACGCCGACGGCACGAACGCGATCCTGGGCAAGGGCGCCACCGGCCGGGGGATGCGGGCCCACGACATCCCCCGCGACAAGCGGGGCCTGGGCTGGCTGGACATGGACGGCATCGCCGAGGAGCTCGCCCGCTCCTTCCTCATCGACGAGGAGAACGCGGGGGAGGCGTCGGAGATCATCGCCGTCGGCGTCGAGCTGCGGCGGGCCGCCGGACGCCTGCCCGGCCAGTGGGACGACCCGATCGAGGCGTACCTGGTCCAGATGACCGGGCTGACCTCCGCAGCGGGCGGCCCCGGCGGACGGGGCAAGCCCGGACGCCCCGGGCAGGCCGCCGCCAACGCGACCGTGCTCGACGTCCTGCTCGACACGTTCAAGGACGAGGCCGACCGCGTGCCGCTCGCGGACGTGCGGGCCGCGTTCGCCGCCTGGAACCCCCGCCAGTGGGCCCAGGCAGAGGACGAGGACGACGCCACGTACGAGGGCCGGTTCGGCAAGGCGCTCGGCGCGCTGATCGACGAGCAGCTGGAGGGCACCGGCGTGGAACTGGAGCCCAAGCGGTGGCGCGTCGCGGGCGAGGAGAAGCGGGTCCGCGGCTACCTCCTGGCGGACGTCGAGGCCGCCCAGGAGGCCGCCCGGAAGATCCGCAATTGACCCCTAGGCCAGGCCCTAGGCCGCCGGGCATCCGTGCAGGTCAGAGCCTGGCCCGGCCGTAGGACACCCGGCCCCGGGGGGGGGGGGCCGCCCCCGTACCCCCGGCCCCGGGGCCCCGGGGGGGCCCCCCCCCCCCCGCCCA